>JAGWRJ010000654.1 GCA_028869725.1 Alphaproteobacteria bacterium
CGAGGAAAAAATCTTCGAATTTGCCCGCGTCTTCCGCAATCGTGAACGCTCGGCGCTGCACGCCCCGGAATTTACGATGCTGGAATGGTACCGGGCGGGAGCGTCATACGAGACCGCAATGGCCGATACCCTTGCTCTCGTTCGTCTGGCTTCCAGTACCTCCGGCGTTCGGGAATTCAGGTATCGTGACCGGGTCTGCGATCCTGCTGCCCCGGCCCAGACGATCACCGTGGCCGATGCATTTTTTCGCCATGCCGGCATCGACCTGCTGGCGACATTGGGTCCGAACGGAGAGGGTGACCGCGCGGCTTTGGCTCTGGCTGCGGTCGGTGCTGGGCACACTGTTGCCGACAATGACAGCTGGGCGGACATCTTTTCCAAACTGCTCGTCGGGCGCGTCGAGCCACAGCTGGGGCTTGGAGCCCCTGCCTTGCTTTGCAACTATCCGCGCTGCGAGGCGGCGCTCGCCCGGCCCAGTCCGCAAGACGGGAGGCTGGCCGAGCGTTTTGAACTCTATGCGTGTGGTGTCGAGCTGGCCAACGGCTTCGGCGAACTGACGGATGCAGTGGAACAGCGCCAGCGCTTCGAGATGGAAATGGCTGAGAAAAATCGGGTCTACGGCGAGCGTTACCCGCTTGATGAGGACTTTCTTGCAGCGCTCGCACACATGCCGCCGGCTAGTGGCGTGGCGCTGGGATTTGATCGACTGTGCATGCTCGCAACAGGGGCACGCAGCCTCGATGACGTAATCTGGACGCCTGCGCCATGACCGCAAATCCGGCTACGCAGGCTGCGCGCTCTCACGCGCTCGACGACATCACGGCGCGCTATCCGCAGGCCATCACCACCGAAATGGCCCAGCTGATTGATCCAGCCGATCCCGATGACCCTATTGCCCGCCAGTTCCTGCCGCGGGCGGCAGAGCGCAATCGGAGCCCGGAGGAGGCGGATGATCCAATCGGTGACAGCGCGCATATGCCGGTGACAGGCATCGTGCACCGCCATCGTGACCGGGTGCTTCTGAAACCCGTGCTCAGTTGCCCGGTCTACTGCCGCTTCTGCTTTCGCCGCGAACAGGTAGGCCATGGTGAGGGCATGCTCACCAGGCACGAACTCGACATGGCGACAGACTATGTGGCCAGTCAGACGGCCGTGCGGGAGGTCATCATCACAGGGGGGGACCCCTTTGTGTTAAGCCCCCGCCGCCTTGGCGATCTCAGCAGGAGGTTTGCCTCTATCGCACATGTCGAGCTGCTGCGCTGGCATACACGCGTTCCCTGTGTGGCGCCGCAGCGGATCACGCCTGCGCTGATAGATGCTCTGAGAGTGGAAGGTGCAGCGAGCTTCGTCAATCTTCATGCCAATCACCCGCGTGAATTCACGCCGGCTGCACGCCGGGCTATTGCGCGACTGGTCGATGCGGGAATTCCTATGCTGTCCCAGAGCGTGCTCCTGCGAGGCGTCAACGACACCGTTGACACGCTCGAAGCACTGATGCGCAGTTTTCTGGTTAACCGCATTAAGCCCTATTATCTCCACCATCCTGATCTGGCTCCCGGAACGGGACATTTTCGTCTCGGTATCGATGACGGGATTGAG
>JAGWRJ010000655.1 GCA_028869725.1 Alphaproteobacteria bacterium
CTGTCCGGTGAGGATGCTCGGCAAGCCCCTCGGCTCCCAACAAGGTACAGTACCAGCGGCTACTTACCCGGACGTCACTGACCGCTATAAGTGGTTGTGGCTTGATCTTGAGCTCTTTAGCAGCCTCGGCCATCTACGCCTCCACCCGGACGGTGCCAAAACCCTCACACCTTCTGGGCGCCTCCACAAGAAGAGTTTGGAGCCTGTCGCCACGGGACGATCATAGCGATCTGTTCCAGCTACCTGTGCGGCTCGACTTTTCGAAGTGCAGCGGCGTTGGCAAGGTAGGCGGGCGGTACCTGCCAGCGACGACTAGGCAAGATAGCGCGACCTCAGATTGCGTCGCGCGAGGTCAGAATGCCTCACACTGATGTTGCTCAAGTAGGCATACGCTACGTGCCGCCCGGGCCGCTTCAACAGCCCGGGCCGTGCATCTGAAATCAGCGTGAACTCCCTACTCACCAATCAAGCTGCCGCTTTGACTTCAATTTTCTTTTCCGGCTTGATCATCTCCGGCTTCTTTGGAAGCGTTACGGTAAGAACACCCTTCTTGAATTGCGCCTCGACCTTGTCGGCATCGACGCCTTCCGGTACCGCAAAGCAACGTTCAAATGTGCCGAAGCTGCGTTCGTGAAGGTAATAGTCCTTCTTCTTGCTTTCCCTTTCTTCTGCCTTTTCTCCCTTGATCATGATGCTGCCGTTTACGAGCTTTACCTCGATATTCTTCTCGTCCATGCCGGGCAGCTCAGCACTGATTTCGTATGTCTTCTCCTTCTCCACAATATCCACCGCCGGCTCCGTTGCCCAACTCGCGGCGCGGCTCCAGAATGGCTCCACGTCGAATATGGAACGCCGGAACGCTGCCGGCCAAGCACCGCGATCAAAATCGTCAAATAGTCGATCGACTTCCCGTCGCAATCCTTCGAAGGGGCGCCATGACTGAAGCGCACGCTCTCGGGAGGGTGCTTTGTCTTGTGTTGTCACAGCGATTTTGCCCGTTGCATCACCCATGAGATTCTTCTCCTTATAAAGGTGGAAACGAAGGACGATAGTTTTATGCCGACGGAGAACACCCATGCCTGACTTAAATCAAGACACCGATCGTCAATGTTGTTTGCCTCATCGCGATTCCATGATCGATGTCCCGGTTAACATTTGCGAATCTTATAAGATCAGTTCTGCGGTTACCGTTACATTCCGCAAACAAACTAACATTCTCGTCTTCATGGCCGTGATCAGTGACCTTTCCGTGCGCAGCAGTTTCATTCAGCTCTAGCTCATTCTGTCACTACAACTGGCGACATGCCACGGCGGCCATGCCGTCGCTTTCTGTCTGCCACATTCTGCTGTCTGAATGCGCCCTCGCTACGACCGCCGGTCAGTCATGAGCGGACAACCGAATGCCATCCCAATTTTGCATCATGGGTTTGATGCTTCCATCTACCTGCAATTATGAATGGGCGGGTCCTTGCGCGCCACGACACCCCAATTATCGGGGATGGCGACTTTCAATTGCCTCCGCGTGCACAGCTGTTGCAATCCAGGCCATTGACCTATGGCTGGTTATGTAACTCAATGACGGTGCATGCCCTTGGCCAGTAGAACTTTATTGGATGACAAACATGTCAAACAGCGATGGCGCCGTCACACCCGACGTGTCTGGATTTTATGATGCAGCAACAAGTACTATTACGTACGTTGTTGCAGACCCGAAGACCAACCGCGCTGCAGTTATTGATTCTGTGCTCGACTATAATCCTCATGCGGCTCGAACGAGCACGCGATCCGCAGACCGGGTCCTAACATATGTGAGCGAGCGCGGCCTTGGTATAGATTGGCATCTTGAAACTCACGCACACGCAGATCACCTGTCTGCTGCCGTTTATCTCAAGGAAAAGCTTGGTGGACGTATCGCGATCGGTGAACACATCACGAAAGTACAGGACACCTTCAAAAATATTTTTAATGCCGAGAGTCAGTTCATTCCGGATGGGCGGCAGTTTGACCATCTCTTCAGGGATAATGAAAGTTTCAAGATCGGTACCCTTACGGCGCGTGTCATTCATACACCCGGACACACGCCTGCTTGTGTCACATATTTAATCGGGAATTCTGCATTCGTCGGCGACACACTATTTATGCCTGACTATGGAACCGCGCGATGCGATTTTCCTGGCGGCAACGCCCATACGCTTTATCGTTCAATTCGCAGGCTTCTGGAATTACCCGTCGAGACCAAGCTGTATATGTGTCATGATTACCCTCCGGGCGGACGCGCTCCGATGTGGCAGTCTACCGTTGCAGAGGAGCGAGAGAAAAATATTCATGTTCATGACGGAATTAGCGAAGAGGCGTTCGTGACCATGCGCACCAACCGCGACAAGTCACTGGACATGCCCGTGCTTCTGTTACCATCTGTGCAAGTCAACATGCGTGCTGGATATCTGCCTCCGGCGGAGAATAACGGTATCCACTACCTCAAGATTCCAATCAATCAGTTTTGAATTCAGTCGGCACTCGAGAGGGCGTCGGCCCGGCAACAAACACAACAGACCCGGACCCTTGCACTGCGCACTGCCTGGATACCTGCCAAAGGGGCGGTGAGGCCGGCATCGTTAGCCAGGAGGCCGTAGCCTGCTGCTCACCTGGGACGAATAGCGATTAAAGGTTTTCAATCACGGTCCGCAGCTTTGCCTGTACCTGCAGCGCGGCTGACTTGAGGTGTGAATTTTCGATTGCCTGCATGGACGCCACCGGGTCAATTGCCGCAATCTCGGTCTTCCCGCCTTCGAGACCCTGGATGACAACATTGCAGGGAAGCATCGTCCCGACCTTATCTTCCGTTTCCAGTGCCTCATAAGCCATCGAAGGGTTGCAGGCACCCAGTATGAGGTAGGGACGGAATTCCTTGCTCAGCTTCTTCTTGAAGACATCCTGAACGTCTATTTGCGTGATTATGCCAAACCCTTCCTTCTGGAGAGCTTGGGTAGTACGCCGGACGGCTTCATTAAACTCAACTCCCAGGGTCTTCGCAAAATAGTAGGTCATCTTCGGTCTCCCACAAGTCAACTCGTTAGAACAGTACGCTCAATGAAGGCCAGAAGGAAATTGCGCCAGCACCTTGCGCCCGTTCTCTGACAACCTACACACTAGCCGGTTCATTACAGCTCCGTGCCTGATACCGACTGTAAAATAATCTAGCTGCCTGAACGCATAGACTGCGTGTTGTCTGTCATGAAGTCGCGCAAAGTAAGTCACCGGAGTTGCAAAAAGGCATCTTGGCGATTGCATGCATTGTTTTCGATTTTCGGCGTTCATGGTTGAATGTCTAGCGCTGATTGTCGTGATAACCCGTGTTCTTGTCAGCTAATTTGGCGATCTTGAGGGCTGAGCTGTTCCCGTCTACTCCATGGCGGATGGCGAATTTATTCTCGACAGTGCATTCAAGGAGCTGGGCTAATTTGGTTGGGGCCTGCCTATTGGCGCCCGACAGGGAGGGCATCTGAACTTCAGTCTCGGGCATGGCTTGGGTGACAAGCCGCGCACTTGTGATGATAGGAATGGTACACAGATGGGTACGCAAGCGGACGTGAGAATGCCGTTATTTCTCATCTTGGTTCGATATAACCTCCGAATGTGGCGTCGGCAGGACCTCGCCGTCGCGAACCACGACGAGTTCTCCGTCACCAAGGGACGTCCATTCCTCAGCTGTTAGAGGAACACTCGCGATAAGGGTCAGTTTCTGAGGGCCCAACTCATTAGCGGCCGAGGCTCCGGCGCGCAGTAGCGCGTCGCTGTCACGCGGGCAGGTGCGCTTCAGGAGCCACAAACCCGGGGGCGAGATCTGGCCGCCTGCCTGGATACGGCGATGGCCATGAGCAAAGAGGAGTTCCCCGTCCCAGTAGAGAAAATTCGCTGGACCAAGGGAACGCATATCTGCTGCAAAGTGCGCAACAATTTCATGGCGTTCGATGAGAGGCGGAATGGTTCCGTCACGCCACAGAGGAAAAAGCTGCTCAAGCAAAGTGCAAAAGGCAATTTCGGAGTCCGTCTCTCCCAGCGGCAGAAATCGCCCTGATGCGCCTCCATGCGGAAGTTTGATCCCTTCAAGCTGTCCATTATGAGCGAAGATGTGCGTGCGCCCGCCAAGCTCTCGTATAAAGGGCTGAGTGTTGGAGAGGCATATTCTGCCGCGCGTGGCGTGTCGAATGTGAGAGATGAGAAGGCGCGTGCTTTGCCGTCGCTCTTCGATGAACCTCACCCAGAGACTGTCGGCAGCGGGCTCCGGTTCCTTATACAGACGCACATCATGCTCTTCGCATAGGGCGATGCCCCAACCATCGACAGCGCTGGCAGGGTACCCGCCACGGCGGGCAAACCGTTCCAGGGATACCGTGGCCCGCGTGGGGAACCGACTTGAGATGCCTAACAGCTCACACATGCGTATATTGCAGTTCGACGTTGAGCCCTTACAGATTACTCGTGGCATCATGCATGATGCCGTACCACAGTAACAACAAGCATCCCCTGAACATCCAAATGTACATTGACGTGGCTCAAGCTGCGCGGAGATATGCGGCGTATGCGATTACGCAAAATGACCTTGCTCCTGCAGGCGGGGGGTAACGATATCTAAGAACGAGCCCCCGCGAGCGAAGGTTTGGAACATATTGTAAATGCGCCTTTCCGGCGCACATACTTGTACGAGTGAAGACGGTGCTGACGTCGACGCAACTCAGGAGGGCACATTGGATCATTCAGAGTCCGATGCCGCGACGCGGGGTACCAAAGAAGGGCTGAGCGAGGTCGAAGCGCAGCTCCGGCTAAAGCAGTATGGTCCAAATGTGATCCCGGAGCGACGAGCCCATCCGCTGGCCACACTGCTGGGCAAATTATGGGGGCCCATTCCCTGGCTTCTCGAAATAACGATCCTGTTACAGCTGCTTCTGGACAAGCGCACGGAAGCGATGATCATCGCCGCTTTGCTCGGCGTCAATGCCGGCATCAGTTTCGTTCAGGAAGGACGCGCAAGTAAGGCCCTGGATCTCCTGCGACGGCGTTTGACCGCCACGGCGCGGGTACGACGGGGCGGTGTTTGGCGATCCGTGGACGCCGCGGACCTTGTTCCGGGAGACCTGGTCCATATGCGCATGGGTGATCTTTCACCCGCTGATGTCCGCATCCTGGAGGGTGAAGTACTGATCGATCAGTCAGCCTTGACCGGTGAGTCTGTGGCTGTGGAGGCTGGGAGCGGGACCGTCGCCTATGCCGCATCGGTAGTTCGCCGCGGGGAAGCTACCGGTGAAGTTTTAGCCACGGGGCAGCGAACATATTTTGGCAAGACGGCGGAGCTGGTTCGAACCGCTCAGGCTACCAGCCACCTTGCCGAGATGATCTTCCGAATTGTTCGTGTACTCGTCGTCGTCGATGCCGTTCTGATTGCCATGCTGCTTGTCTACGCGGCTTGGGCAGATCTGGCGCTGCGCGACGTGTTGCCTTTTGCACTAATCCTCCTTGTTGCCTCCGTTCCCGTTGCGCTCCCTGCCACATTTACCCTGGCGACGGCCCTGGGCGCGGCCGAACTGGCGAGATCTGGTGTGCTACTGACAAGGCTGGCCGCGATCGAAGAGGCGGCGGGCATGGACGTGCTATGCACCGACAAGACGGGAACCCTGACAGAGAACGAGCTTACCCTTTCGGCAATGTACCGGTTTGAGGCTGCATCCGACAACGATCTGCTGCGCGCTGCCGCCCTCGCAAGTGATCCTGCCACCCAGGATCCGATCGATCTTGCGATCCTGAGCAAGGCGACTGGACGGCATCTCCTAGAGCCACCCATGGCTCGGATCGAGTTCGTTCCCTTTGATCCGGATATCCGCTACTCGCTTGGACGCTACCAGGATGAAAGGGGTGAGCTTTACGTTGCCAAAGGCGCTCCACAGGAAATTCTGAAACTCGTGGGCGCCGCCCCGGATATCTCGGATGCCGTGATCCGACTGGCAGAAACCGGCGCACGGGTCCTTGCAGTCGCGCAGGGCGATGACCGCGCACATCTGCGCCTGATGGGGCTCGTTGCACTTGAAGATCCGCCGCGAGCCGACGCCGCAACATTGGTGAAAGGGCTGAACGAGCTTGGCATACGCGTGGTGATGCTAACCGGAGACAATGCCGCTACTGCAGGCCCGATCGCCCGCAGAGTTGGGATCGAAGGCGCCATTGCACCTGCCGGCTCCCTGGACAAAATTTCCGCAGAACACGTGCTTGATTACGGCGTCTATGCCCGCGTATTTCCGGAACACAAAATACGCCTGATTCGATTGCTTCAGAGATCCGGACACGTTGTGGGCATGACCGGTGACGGCGTCAACGACGCTCCTGCACTCAAGCAGGCGGATGTTGGCATTGCGGTTGCAAGCGCGACGGATGTTGCCCGAGCAGCTGCCGGCGTCGCGCTTACGGCGCCGGGGTTGGTCGACACGTTGACGGCCGTGCGGATCAGCCGGCGCATCTATCAGCGTATGCTCACCTACACCATCAACAAGATCATGAAGACGCTCGAGATTGCAGTCTTTTTGACCGTTGGCGTAATTATAACACACGCGTTTATCATCACGCCATTGCTGATTGTACTGCTGCTCTTTACCAATGATTTTGTCACCATGTCGATTGCAACAGACAACGTCAGCTATTCACGTAGACCGGATCGCTGGAACATCCGCATGCTTATGCTGACAGGTAGCATTCTGGCAGCATTCGTTCTGATCCTGTCATTCACGGTATTCTTCGTCGGCAAAGATCTGTTTGGCCTTCATCTTGAAGAATTACAGACCCTGGTATTCGTCATGCTGGTAGCTACCGGTCAGGGTAACGTCTACCTGGTGCGCGAACGGGGACCCTTCTGGCGATCACGCCCGAGCCGCTGGTTAATCATAAGCTCGATTGCGGATTTGGTCGTGGTCAGTGCCATGGCCGCAACGGGAATTCTGATGACCGCGGTCAAGCTCAAACTGATCCTGATGGTCCTTGCTGCAGTGACCATCTATCTGCTTGTCCTGGACCGTATCAAGATCCAGTTGTTTCGACGCCTTGATGTAAAGTGAGAACGGACGACTTGCAGGAGAGACGACCAGGGACAATGCCTTCTGAGGCCGGTGTCCGCTCCATCTCATATTGCATTATCGCGGCACATTCGAATTTGACTTGGATGATGATGTCTCCAGGTTGCGCTTAAAGGTTGAAAATAATGCAACATCGATGCTGAAGCTTCCGTCTTCAGCAACCTGAAAGTAATCTCGTACATCGCTTGATACCGCTCTTTGGAGGGTGCGAATGGCATCGACTTGAACCGCCGGCGTTTTCATGCGCTCGACCCACTCTTCAAAATCAAGTCTGACCCGAAATCTTTGCGTAGCCTCACACGTCAATCCGGCGGCCGCGAGCGCAGTCTCCCATTCAGCGCGGCTGTAGTCACGCACATGAGAAGGGTCACGCATCAGTTCAATGGCCTGAAGGAAGCTGTCAAATAGGGCGGTTCCAGGCGAAACGACATCCACGAAGCCAGCAGTTCCGCCGCATTTCAGGACGCGCGCAGCTTCTTTAAGCCCGGCCGCGAAGTCATGCCAATGATGGGCACTGTATCGACTGAGTACGATATCGAACGATTTGCTCTCAAAGGGCAACGTCTCAACACGCCCCCTCTGTGTTGTGATGTTGGCGATGCCCCGCTGCTGCGCGGCACTGCTGACGACGGCGAGCATGTCAGCAGAGAGGTCATAGGCCACTACTTCGTGCACACTGGCCGCGGCGCGAAAGCTGACGTGCCCGCCTCCGCAGCCCAGATCAAGAACGCGTGCATGGGGATGGCCCTGCGCTAAATGCGCGAGGGCGACAAGATCCTCCCCCTGAGCGTGCACAGCGCTTGCAAGATAGGCTGTTGCACGTGCACCGAACTGTATGTCGACGAGATCTTCATGGCTGGTCTTTGCCATCTGTCCTGTTCCTTGTCCGTAGCGGGAGTTTGGGTTCAGCTCGTGTTCAGTTCAAGGAAAAGCTGGTCTTGGCGGGGGCGCCAGCAGAACAGGGCTTTCTGCGATCAGGATTGACAATGCCCCGATATTACGGGCGATTTCTGGAACGATCTTTATATTTCGGAGTGCGTGTACAACGCGGTGAAATGGCTCAAGGACAATGCGGGCTCGCAGTCACTGTGAGCGGCTGAGCGCATTCTCGCCCCCGGTCGCCTTGTAAAATTTATGCCTGAACCCGAATTGCCTGCTATAGGCTCAGACTGCGTCTGTCCGGTCGGACACCGCGCGATATCCACGCCGCTGATGAAATGGCAAGACCCCATGCGACCCACTCTGTTCGGCATTCCAAATTGCGACACGATGAAGAAAGCCCGGGCATGGCTTGACGGCCATCACGTTGAATATCGGTTTCACGACTATAAGAAGGACGGGATCCGTAAGGAGACGCTTGAGGCCTGGGTCGCGGAACTGGGGTGGGAGAGCCTCCTCAACCGAAAGGGAACGACGTTTCGAAAGCTTCCCGATAGCCAGAAAGCCGATCTTGATGCGGCCAAGGCCATCGACCTGATGTACGCGCAACCGAGCATGATCCGACGTCCCGTGCTCGATATTGGTGATCGGCGCGTGGTCGGCTTTTCCCCACAGGCCTATACAGCACTTTTTTAAGTGCCTCGACCTTGGCACAGGGTGGATCCGGCTGAGCCCATTGCCCTGATCGGAGCACCAACCCAGGGCCGAGCGGTACATCTGTTGTGCCCAACCGCACATTCAAGGCGATGGGCTACAGTGCCGGATCCGATACCTGCCCAAGGGGGCGGCCCTCGGCGCGCGTTAATCAATTCCCCAGTGTCGCGCTCCTGCGGCCAGGACGAGCGTGGCGAGGGTGGCGGCGGCGAGAGCGCCGGTGTGCAGTACCGGAAAGCTCAGTGCGCCAACCAGCGCTCCAGCCAGAAGCCCAAGCCAAAGTGCAAGCTGCCACGTCCAGCCCAGCGGTGCACCGCCGCGAAGGGCCGCGGCCAGATCCTGGCCCAGCTGCACGAGTACGCCGGTAACGTAGGTGACGCCAAAGGGGCCTTCGCCGCGGCGGAACAGCAACTCATTCTCTGTCCCCATGGCGCCGGCAAGACTGAGGCCCGAAGGCAGAGCGTAGCC
>JAGWRJ010000656.1 GCA_028869725.1 Alphaproteobacteria bacterium
CAACCGCGAGGGCAAACCCGATGATCAGCACCAAGCGCGTCACGAGCCATTCCCGCTGCAGGGCGGGCAAAACATCATGGGGTTCACTCATCGGCAGACCTTTAACACCACCCGGCAAATCGCTCTTGGCGGGGACCATAGCAGGCGCGCGGGCGCGCGCGAATTGGCTAGGTGATGGCTACACACAAAAAGACGGCCGCACCCTGCAAGAGGTGCGACCGTTCAGGGGGGAGCCGGATAGGAAAACTTAGGAGCCGTTCGACGCGACGTGATCAGGTGCCGCCGCACCGCGGGTCAGGGTAATGCTGCGTCCGCCATCGACCTGGGCGCCGCGGTAACCATGGGTGGCTCTATGAAGCACGGCAACAAGATCGCCGGAATTCGCGGACAGCTCCAGGTTCTGGCCCAGACGCCTCCAATGGGTAATGGCAACCAGTCCTCCCGGGCAATTGGCCGCCGACGCAATGTGCCCCCGACCACCATCGGAATCCGAGGTCAGCGTTACCGTGCAGCCCGCCCGGTCCCCAACGCGGTATGTCCACGCGCCACTGAGCCCCTGCGCAGCAGACGCTGCCACCGGGCCAGCTGCGAGCATCAGGATTGTTCCGGCGGCCAAAAGGGAAATGCGCCTGTCCATGTGAATACCTCCTTTAATATTTATCATTTAGATCTATACGATTTTTATTCGGGCCTGAGAACTGCAAATTTGGCATGGCCCGGATGAGCCCCGAGCAGAGCACCGTCGAACCACTATATTTATGTAAAATCAAACAGTTATTAGATTCAGTGAAGCCAATGGCTGAGCGCGAATTCAGCCATTCCGGCCAACGACGCCACTTATCCGTGCGGAGGCGCGTGCATGTAGCTGGCAACAAGAGAGCCGGCCACGAGGCGCCAGCCATCCACCAGCACAAAAAAGATCAGCTTGAAGGGCAAAGAGATGATGACCGGGGGGAGCATCATCATGCCCATGCTCATCAGAATCGAAGCTACCGCCATATCTATGATGAGGAACGGCACAAAGATCAGAAAGCCGATCTCGAAGGCGCGCTTGAGTTCGGAGAGCATGAAAGCCGGTGCCAGTTCGGCAAATCCCACATCACTTGGAGTCTGCGGACGCTTGGCGGTGCTCATGTCAACGAACATCTGCAGGTCGGCTTTGCGCACATGCGCCAGCATGAACTCCTTGACTGGCCCCCCTGCCTTTTCCAGCGCCTGTTCGGTGTTGATTTTTCCGGCCACCAGGGGGGCGATGCCGGCATTATATGCAGCCGTCAAAGTCGGATTCATCACGAAAAAGGTGAGAAACAACGCCAGACTGACAATCACCGAATTGGGAGGTGTCGTCTGCACGCCGAGCGCCTGACGCAACAGCGACAGCACAACCACGATGCGCACAAAACTCGTCATCATGATGAGAATGGCGGGCGCAATCGAAAGGATGGTGATGAGCGCGATGATCTGCATCAGTCGGTCTGTGAAGAGACCACCACCTGACAGCGAGATGTTTAGACCACTGCCGGAAACCGGCGTAGCTGCCGACGCCGCAGCCCATACCGGATGAGAAAAACTCACCATCAATATCAGGGTAATGACACTAAATGCTGCGAAGCGCTTCATCGTACGCGCTCCGCAGGCGACGATGCCGCAACGGCGCTCTCAACCGCGGTGGCTCCGTGAGGGCCGATTATGATGAGGTGTTCTGTATCGTCACGCCGCAAGAGGATAGCCCGGTGCCGGGCATCAATCATCAGTGTCTCCGCAACCACCAGCCGGCGGCTGCCCTGGGGGGCAACAATGCCTGGAAGACCATATTTGCGCGCGACAACGAACGCTGTGCCGAGCAATCCCAGCACCACCGCGAGCGCTCCCACGTAGCGCATGAGGTCGACCACATCCATGGCGGTTCCGTTCCTAAACGGCGCCGAGATTTGCTCTGGTAAGCTTAATCGAGCGTTAAGACCGGGAAATTCCTGCCCGGCAAAAAGGTGCAATGCTGTTAAGCGGCAATTAATGCCCAGGGCGCATGCTCCCTACCGTTAGGGCTAATAATCCGTGAAGGGAGGCTTTCCCGTGAACTTTGCAAGCACCCCGCTGATCAGCATGCTGAGCGCGCGCATGAGTTGGCTGAACGCCCGTCAGGCCGTTTTGAGCCAGAATGTCGCCAATGCCGACACGCCCGGCTACAGGGCCAAGGATCTCGCGCCTCAGAACTTCGCGTCCTATCTGAGCACTGGCGCGGACAGCATGCCTACGCCAGCGCTCGAACGCACAAATCCCCGTCATCTCCCCGGTCTCATTGAGGCAGGCCAGCACTTCGGCGAGATCCACTCACCCGATGGTGAAGCCAATCCCACCGGCAACACAGTGAATCTCGAGCAGGAGATGATGAAAGTCTCGGAAACGCAGGAACAGTACCAGGCGGCATCGGATCTTTATGCCAAAAGCGTCTCTATGATGCGCACCGCCATCGGCCAGCCCTGATCGCAGACGCAGCCTTAACCGCAAAAGAGGGACAGCATCATGGATCTGAAAACGTCAATGGCAATCGCCGCATCGGGGCTTACGGCTCAGAGTGAGCGCATGCGGATCATCGCAGAAAATCTTGCCAAC
Organism: Alphaproteobacteria bacterium; assembly: GCA_028869725.1. Taxonomy (GTDB): domain Bacteria; phylum Pseudomonadota; class Alphaproteobacteria; order Micropepsales; family Micropepsaceae; genus Rhizomicrobium. Next base: position 2,614 of record JAGWRJ010000656.1, read on the forward strand.
GCGGATTCCACGGCAAAAACACCCGGAGGTAATCCCTATCGTCGCCAGGTGCCGACGATTACAAGTCAGTTCAGTCAACATCTGGACGCCACAGTGGTTGAAGCAGGAAAGCCTGTTACAGACCAAAGTCCGTTCCGTACGAAGTACGATCCAGGAAACCCAGCGGCGAATGCGCAGGGTTATGTCAAGCTTCCCAATGTCAATCCACTTATCGAAATCATGGATATGCGTGAAGCACAGCGTTCCTATGAGGCTGACCTCACGGTCATGGATGCCTCCAAGACAATGCTGTCACGCACCATCGGTCTGCTTAACAAATAACCCTTCTCGTTGGGAGATCTGTCATGGCTATTGCGCCCGCCGCTGCCGCCTCGGCCTACCAGGCCATCGCCAAGATAGGCACAAGCGCCACGCCGTCTGCCACATCCGTGTCTTCGGCAGCGACACCACCCACTTCCTTTGCCCAGTTTCTGGACGGCGCGGTCAAAGATGCGCTCCACACCGTTCAGCACGGCGAAAACATGGCCGCCAAGGACGTCCAGGGCAAGGCGAGCATGGTCAGCGTGGTCAACGCGGTTAACAATGCCGAACTCACGCTCGATACCGTCGTGGCAGTCCGCGACAAAGTGATTTCTGCCTATCAGAGCATCATGCAGATGCCGATCTGAAGGATGATGTATGAACCCCGCTGATACACTGGATTTTGCCAGGCAGGCCATGTACGTGCTGCTGGAAGTTTCTGCTCCTGCGATGATCACCGCACTGGTGGTCGGTCTTGCGATTGGCCTCCTGCAGGCCTTGACGCAGATCCAGGAGGCCACCCTTGCCTTCGTGCCCAAAATCCTCGCGATATTTCTAGTTCTGCTCATCACTCTTCCGTTTGCAGGCCAGGCGATGCAAGGCTTGATGAACAACATCGCGGCGCGAATTTCTCAGTTCTGACAGAGGCTGGCGTGACCATTCATCTTGCCAACCTGTCGGGAGTGATCCTGGCCTATCTTCTGGGCTTCAGCCGCATCGGTGCAATGGTCATGCTCCTGCCGGCGATCGGTGATGCTGCCGTTCCGCCCATGATCCGACTTGTCCTCGCCCTGGCAATTACCTTTGCGATCGCACCCATCCTGCGTCACTTCTATCCGGCTGCGCCACCAGCAAGCGTGATGGCACTAGCACTTCTGATCATCAAGGAAGTGACGATCGGACTTCTTATTGGCGTCATGGCCAAAATCATCATGAGTACGCTGCAGGTCGCAGGTTCGCTTATTGCCTCCCAAATCGGGCTCTCATACTCTGAAACCCTCGATCCTGCATTTGGCGGTCAGGATACGTCCATCGGCAACTTTCTTGGCTTGCTCGGGACGGTCCTTATATTCGCGACGAATCTGCATCACCTTGCCATCAGCGCCATCATCGGCAGCTATCACATCATGCCACCTGGTGCCAGCCTTCCTGCGGCCGATATGGCAAGACTAGCGATCCGCCTTGTCACTGGTAGCTTTGCGCTTGGCCTGCAGCTGGCAGCGCCATTCATCGTCTTTGGCTTTGCAGTGAACGTTGGCTTCGGATTTCTGGCCAAGATGATGCCGCAGCTTCAGGTATTTTTTATCGCGATGCCACTGAACCTGCTGGCTGGCTTTTTTCTGATGATTCTGCTCCTGGGAACGATGATGACCGCATTTCTGAGTTTCTTCGGTACGCAGATGGCCCACTTTATGGGGTAGGCGATGGCCGACGAAGCAGATGATGCCGAACGCACAGAAGAACCAACTCCACGAAGATTGGAAGAGGCGGCCAAGCACGGCGACGTCGTCAAGAGCCAGGAAGTTACCACACTCGTTGTTCTTGCCGCCGGAACTTTGGCGGTCACGCTTTTCGGGCATAGTGCCGCGCGCAGCTTTGTCGAGGGACTAAGAGTATTTCTGGCGCAGCCGGATCAGATTGCCGTGGACCCAGAAAGCATAATGGCGGTCGCGCGTCATATCGGCTGGACACTTCTGTTGATGCTGGGCGCCCCACTTGGCCTGCTCCTAGGCGCAAGCATAGCGGCGCATGTCGTACAGGCGCGCCCGGTTTTTACAACTGAAAAGCTCAAGCCAGATCTTTCCAAGCTATCGCCTTCACATGGCTTCCAAAGGCTCTTTGGCGTCGAGGGCTGGGTGAATCTGCTCAAAGGGTTGATCAAGATGGCACTGGTGGGCGGCGCGCTGTGGGCGGTGCTGTGGCCCGACCGCGCAGAGGTTGCCGCTGTATTGCAGCAGTCCCCGCGCGGCCTCGCCTCTACCATGATGACGCTGGCCCTGCGCATCGCGCTGGCAGCGCTTTCGGTGATGACGCTGATCGCCGTACTGGACTACCTGCTTCAGCGCTTTCAGTTCTTCAAGCGCAATCGTATGAGCCGACAGGAGATCAAGGAAGAACTGCGTCAGTCGGATGGTGATCCGCTGATCAAGGCCAAGATCCGTCAGATGCGGCTGGAGCGCTCGCGTCAGCGCATGATGGCCCGAGTTCCTCAGGCGACCGTGGTACTTATGAACCCGACCCATTATGCAGTCGCCTTGCAGTACGAAGCCGGAAAGACCGCTGCTCCGGTTTGTATCGCCAAGGGTATTGATGCTGTAGCATTACGCATTCGTGATATGGCCAAGGAGCACAATGTTCCTGTCGTGGAAAACCCACCCCTTGCACGCGCCCTCTACGCCTCTGTGGAGATCGACGAAAGCATCCCAGCAGAGCATTACAAGGCGGTCGCGCAGGTTATCGGCTATGTGCTGAAACTTTCCGGCAAGGTACGCTCGAACTAGTTCACCACCATGACCTTGCACTGGCCGCTTGGCTTGCGCAGGCTCTCGAACGCAAAAGGCAGACTGTCGAGGTCTATAGTATCGGTGATCATGGCCTCGGCATCGATCCTGCCCGAGCCCAGCATAGCGATGACATAGTCGAAATCAGCTGGACGGTAGCCGAGAACGAATTGCAGACTAAGTTCCTTGGCAATTCCTGCGAGCGGAAAAATGGTATCGGGTTGCTGACAGACGCCTGCAACCACAATGCGACCACCGCGCGGTGCCTCGGCCATTGTCTGGCCGATCATGCCCGGGGCACCAACGCACTCGAAGATGACGTCCGGGCCGCGTCCTGCCAGCCGCTCGACCTGGCCGCTGAGCGGCTCATCGGGATTGATGGCATCGCTGGCACCGAAGCGCGCGGCCATGGCGCGGCGCGCAGCCGTCCTTTCGCTGACGATCACGTGACGTATGCCGAGGAAGCGTGCCCAGAGAATTACGGCCAGTCCCACAGGGCCGGCGCCGACGACCAGTATGACCGCATTACGGTCGAGCTTCGCCATATCGACTGCATGAAGGCCCACCGCCAAGGGCTCAACCAAGGCACCCGCCCGATAACTCATGCCGGTGGGGAGCCGGAAGGCTCCGTTCGCAGAGATACGGACATACTCTGCGTAGGCACCGTGGCGCTGGCCGAGACCGATGCCCGCGCCGTGGGCGCATGCCCCCGAGCCAAGTCCCTGGG
>JAGWRJ010000657.1 GCA_028869725.1 Alphaproteobacteria bacterium
ATTACAGGATGCCGTCACTGGGAGCTTGGCGGCAGTTTATCGCAATAATAACCGGGGGCGTTTGATGTCCGATTCGTTGCTGTCCCGCTTTGCGCTTGCGGCGCTCGCGGCGACCTTCCTTGTTCCGGCTGCCAATTGTGCGTTTGCGCAAACCGCCGACAACCGCAGCACCGCCGAGATCGAAAGGGAGAATGCGGCCCTGCGCGCGAAAGTCCATCGCATCGAGGCCGAGAAGGACAACGTCGCCCTGCACGCCAAGGTTGATCAGCTTCAGGGCCGTCGGCCAGTTCAAGCCGCCACAACGGAAAGCGCGCAAGGCGCGCCACAGCCATTGGTCACACGGATTCAGACAAGCGCGCCGGATCGCACTCTCGTAATGGCGGACATGCCGATGAAGGCCGCTGCGATACCTGCAGCCTACTATTCCTGGACCGGGTTTTACCTCGGCGGTAACATTGGCTATGGCGTGGCCGACGACCGCGCCCGGTCGAGTTTAGACGTTTTCAACGCTACCGGCAGCGCTGCCAATACGACGGCCGGTGAGACGGTCGTAACTCCGGCCGGCGCCATTGGCGGCGTTCAGCTTGGCTACAACTGGCAGGGAGGGCCGAATTGGCTGATCGGCTTCGAGGCCGATTTCCAGAGCAGTGCGCAAAAGGCCACGAGCTGCGTCGCCATCCTTTGTGAGAAGATTCCCGGCAACCAGTCAGTCACCCCAACGCTCACGCAGGATCTGGATTATTTCGGGACACTCCGCGGGCGGTTCGGTTTCCTCGACCGCGGCAACCTTTTCTACGTCACCGGCGGCGGCGCCTACGGCCACGTCAATCAGACACTCGATCTTCGCGCCAGCAACGCTGGGCCACCCACAGCTTCCTTCTCCGGGAGCGCCTCGGAGAGCGAGAACAAGTTCGGGTGGGTCGTCGGGGCCGGCATGGAATCGAGCCTTGGCGGCAACTGGACGGGCAAAGTCGAATACCTCTACATGGATCTCGGCAGCACCGCGAATGCGCTCAACGGGGTTTTCCCCGCAGGAGTTCAAGGCGGCGGCAGTTTCACGTTCGGCTCTGCCAGCAGCCTTCGCGACAATATCGTGAGGGCAGGGCTGAACTACCGGTTCGGTCCGCCGGCCGGACCCGTCAGCGCCTATGACGCGATGGCCGCGATTCCACCGGTTGCGGCGATCTCTGCCTGGAGCGGATTCTACGTCGGTGCCAACGTTGGCTATGGCTTCGCCAATGACCACACGCAGCAGGACCTCTTACAGTCGTTCACTGGCAGTAGCACGCCGTCCCTACTGGCGACCTCCGAACCAGGAACTTCCGTCGCGCCCAGGGGAGCCTTGGGCGGTGCGCAATTCGGCTATAATTGGCAAGCCGCCCCGCACTGGCTCGTTGGCTTTGAGGCCGACTTCCAGGGCACGGCGCAGAACGACACCGCCTGCATATCGCTGGTCTGCTTCAACCAGATATTAAGTACAGGCGCTACTCTTGTCGACAACGTCCAGGTCCAGCACCAGCTCGATTATTTCGGAACGGCGCGCGGGCGGATCGGCGCCATCTTCAACAATACGCTGTTCTATGCCACCGGCGGCGCGGCCGTTGGCCGTGTCCGCGATACCTTGCATGTCGATTTCGCGGGAACAAACGCCGCTGGCAGCCTGTTCGTCGATCAGACAACGGCGAAAGACCTCACCGGTTATGTGGTCGGCGGTGGTATCGAGGCCATGTTGTGGGGCGGCTGGAGCGCCAAGGCCGAATATCTCTATATGAACCTCGGGAGCTTCAGCACCAGTCTCGACGCCAGTTTGCCGGGCAATCCTGCAACATGGCTTTCGAACAGCACCGTCCGCGATCACATCGTCCGCGTCGGCGCCAACTATCATTTCGGCGTTGCGCCTTACTGAAGCAGCTCGGTGAAGTCTGCGCGGACGCCCGTTCGCGCAGGCTCCCTCGGATCGGCGGGAGCAAGTCCTCGAACGCGAGAGCCCTGATTCGCTTTCCGACGTCCCTAAGGATGTCTGCCGTCATACGATGCAAATGACAGCGGGAGACTGGCGTCCGGGCCAGAGCGTCACGTCTGCGGGTGGGAGGCTTGCGCGCGGGCCAACGTCCCCCGTTTGGATGACGCGCTCGCTCGGCACATTCGATTATTGTCGGCTACCATTTTGGTTACGGAGATTTTCATGCCCGATCGATTGTCAGTCATTACAGCCGGCGTCTTGATTTCCAGCGCCATCGGCGCCGCGGCGGGCGAGCTGCCCCGGTACCAAATCTCCAGCTTCCCAATCACGCCGCACCAATTGACCGTGCTCGAGCCTGCAAGCGTGGAGCAGGACTTGTCCCCGCCGATGCTCACGGTCGGCGGCATGC
>JAGWRJ010000658.1 GCA_028869725.1 Alphaproteobacteria bacterium
ATCTGCGCAACGATCGCACGAAAGCCATGCGGCCGAATGACATTTGGGCAATGGACTTCGGGTACGATCAGCTCTTCGATGGAACGAGAATACATGCCCTAACCGTGGTTGACACGCTTACCCCGTTGTCTCCGGCCCTCGAGGTGCGCCAGCGCTATTGCGGACGAGATGTTGTCGAAACGCTCGAGCGCGGCGCAGCCGAGTACGACTATCCCAGAACGGTACGAGTGGACAACGGACCGGAGTTCGTGAGCAAGGAGCTGGACCTATGGGCCTACATGAAGGGCGTGACGCTCGACTTCTCCAGGCCCGGAAAGCCCACAGATAACGCCTTCATTGTGTCCTACAACGGGAAGTTCCGGACCGAATGCCTAAGCGCCAACTGGTTCATGAGCCTCGACGAAGTACGAGCAAAATGCGAGAGTTAGCGTAGAGACTACAACGAGGTGCGTCCGCATAGTGCCATCGGGAATAAAACGCCGAAGAAGCGGGGACTTTCTAGCCCAAGTGGTCCAAGATTGGGGGCAAGGTCACTTACAGCTCGACCCCGCCAGCCCAGCCACATCTTCCCTCTGCTACCGAAAGATTTAATGGTGGTATCACCGCAGATGGACGACAAGGCGCTTCGCCCAAAGGGATTTTGCCGCCCTTCGCAGGCCAGCAGGATCGAGAATGCGCAGCCTGTGCGCCAGATAGCTCACCCTCAGGACCATGAGTGAGTCTAGCAGCAGCAACGAAAGTGCCGCGCCCGGCGTACCCCAAAGGCGGGTGAGCGGATAGGCTAAGGCCATGCAGGCCAGCGCAGCGATCAGGTAGATGTAGGAATAACGTGCATGCTCGTTGATCGCGACTATAAAAACTGAAATCGGCTGCCACGCTACATGTGCCACCATCACCGCAGACATGATCACGATCAGTGCATAGGGCGGATGGATCACACCGTGCGTCCATAGGGCGATGATGCTGGGCCCGAAGAGCAGTGTCACAATCAGGATTGGTGCGAGTACGGCGGCACTCGTGACGAGGTTGATGAGCGTCAGTATGTGCTGCTGCTCGCTGGTGTGGGTGACGGTGAATTCTGGCATCAGCGCGTGGTTGACAACCGCCGTCAGCTGGATCGCCACACGTGTCAGCGTGCGTACAGTGGTAAAGGTAGGCACGGCCTGGGCGCCGGCTGCCGCGCCGACCATCAGGACGGTGCCTTGCAGGAACGTCGCCTGTGCAATCGGCAGTGCCATGACGGCCGCTGCTGGAGCCATGATCTTGCGGATAGGTCCCAGCGAGCGCGGCCATGCCATCACGCTCAGCCATCGGGCCTTAAGCCTTAGGCTGACATTGAACACAAAATTTCCGACGGCCCGGACCGAGAAATAGGTCATGGCCGCTGCCAGAACATCGCCTCCCAACGCGACGACGAGGAGTGCGGCCATGTTCTCGGCAAGGAAGATAGTCATGAGGATGGTGGTGCCCAACGCGTACAGGCCAACGGAGCGGAAGCCCGCAAGGGCGACATTGTTTTGCAGGGAGAAAAGGCCATAGGCGACGAGCAGGAGAATGGTCACATGCGCATGGCCGTGCGTGACGGCGTCGACACCGGCCAGAAAATGCTCGGGAAGGAAGGAGATCGCGAGGGCGCAGACCAGGAAGATCGCGATGCCGATCACCATCACGGCGATGCGCACGCTCTGGAAGGTCTCCAGCGTCTCGGCACAGTTCCCGCGCGCGACACTTTTCGTCATGTCGTTGGCAGCCGCCGTGGCGAAGCCGAAATCGGCGAGCGTCAGATAGGACGGCACCGTGAATAGCATGAGCCAGATGCCATATGTCTGCGCGCCCCAATAGGTCGCCAGAACGGGGACCGCGCTCAGCTGGACGACGACGAGCACTGCCTGCCCGTAGATGTTGGCACCTATGCCTCCTAGGATTCGCCGGAACATGTCGGGTGGATGGTCATGGGAGCATCTTCGGTCGGGCTAGAGCCGTTCAGCAATCAGTGCGTGGACACTATGCAATCGTAAGCCGCAAGGCAAGGTGCCGATTATAAGGTCGTTGAAGCTGGCGGCGTTGGGGGTAGGGCGGGATCCGAGACACGGCGGAAATGGACATCAGCCTGAACGGCAGCGCCATTGGCCCGATATGACACATGGTAGATGGCAGCCAACCGAAAATCATGCTCCGCGAGCCACGCGATGACTTCATGCGCCAATGGTTGGCCAGAATAGAGCGGCACAAAAGACAGTTCGGTATAAATACCATCGATGTGCGGCAGGCTGGCCTTGGCGCCTTTCAGCAATTCGAGCTCGAAGCCCTGGACGTCGATCTTCAACAGGATTGGCTTTGGCAGGCCGGAAACCGCTAGCTCCTCGTCCAGACGCACGACCCGTACGTTCTCAATCGCGGCTTCCTCCGTGCCCGGAAATATCTGTTCCTGCAGTTTTCCGATCGGCAGGAGTGACGAGCTGTCCATCCGTCGTGAGACATGAATCTCGGCCATGCCGGACTGCTCGCCAAGCGCTGCGCGAATCAGGCGGATTCGCCGATCGTTTGCGAACACCTGCTCGAAGATTGCTGCTGGGGCATCGAGCGGTTCGAAGGCGACGATCTCGGCTTCAGGGTGCGTTGCCCTTGCGGCAAGCGAGAACTGCCCCTTGTTTGCACCGGCGTCAATGAGTGTCGCAAAGCTTTCCGACCGGAGAAAGCCGTCATGCTCAATGGTGGCAGCCACTCGATATCGTAGGGCCGCCCGATATGTCCGATTCGGCAGCAATCGCAGAAGCTTTATTAATTTTCTCATGCGCGGACTGCTGGAAAGATGGGTTGGCGGATCACAGATCTACTAGCGTCAGGGCTTGGCCTTGTCCACTGTATCGGACACACCTATGATCGGTTATAAAAGTCGCTTCTCGCGGTGAGGCGCCTGTCTGCTGCAGCTGCACAGGCAGGTCGGTGGTCGTTCCTTGACAACGCCAAGAGCAACAAAGCTAATGGGCTAAAGGCATTAGGGATATCTCCTAGCATGGCGCGCCGAATTCTCGAGTATATCAACGGATTGGGATTGTCATTGTGAATTCTTTGCAGCCCTCGTCGACCACTTTCGTTGTCGGCGTCGGGCCGATCGCGCCGCCCATACATGGTGCGGCCTCTGGAACGGAAGCGGTCCTCGACTACTTCCGTCCAAGACTGCGGCTGCTGGTGGCCAACACGTCACGGGGGACGTCCGAGGGTTTTCGGAAGCATCTGGTCAAGGCCGCGCGGACCCTTCGCGCCATGGCATACCTGTTGGTTAATGCATCTCGGAGTCAGAGCAAGGTACTCTATATGGCCGCCGATGGCGGGCGCGGCATCCTGTACAACATTTTAGTGGCTCTGATGGGGCGCATGTGCGGCTACCGTATATTCCTCCATCACCATTCCTTCGCGTACATCGATCGGAAGAGCACTCTAATGGCTATCCTCTCGTCTTTGGTCGGTCGCTCGGGGGTGCACATTGCTCTGTGCGAAGTAATGGCCAGCGGGCTGCGTGCGCGCTATCCGGTCATTAACAATACGATGTTGCTGTTCGGTTCCGCCTATGTGGCGGCTACGCCGCGTTTGGCGCCCCGTGGTGCGGCCGACATCCGTGTCGGGTTCTTAAGCAACCTTATCATTGAGAAGGGCTTGGACACCTGCATCGTTCTTCTGCGCGCGGCCCTGCAAGAGGGCTTGCCGGTGCGGCTGATAATCGCCGGTCGGCCACCGGACCAGCGCGCAGTCGATCTCGTCGAGGTCGCCAAGGCTGAATTTGGTGATGCACTCGAATATCTCGGGCCGGTATCCGAAGAAGAAAAAACTCAGTTCTATCTCGAGCTCGACGTTTTCGCCTTTCCGACCCGGTACATCAATGAAGCGCAGCCGAGAGCCGTTCTGGACGCGCTGGGGTTCGGTGTGCCCGTGCTGACCGTGGCACGCAGTTGCATCGCCTCCGATGTCGGCCCGGATGCGGGGCTGTGCGTTCCGCCCTCCTGTGATTTCGTCGAAAACGTCATGCCGGTCCTGCGCACATGGTGCAACGATCGTCAGTCGCTCGCGCGTTCGAGTTATGCAGCTGCGGAGAGAGCCCGGGTGCTGCACAATGAAGGTGTTCGGCAACTTGCCGCCATCGTTGGCGAGATGAAGGCTGGGCTCGATGGACGAGAGGATGAGATTTCATGAAAAAGTGAGTGGGGGCTCATCATCTCATCTATTATGATTTTTTCGGGTACAGCGGAGGCATGAGAAGGTAGGGGATGACTCCAGGGTATTCCCTTAATGGTGGGGTTCGCGCTGCAGATCTTGACCAGAATTACGAAACGCGGATTGCTGCACTTTAGCGCTTTCATCGCTACGGTCATAGCGTTTAGAGTTTCTAGATGTTGGCTTGGACGCCTCCGACGGCATCCATGTGCCAGAATGAGGTCGCAGCTGATCTCAAACAAAGCGGGGCGTACGTGGTCCAGATTACTCGAATTGGAATGAATATGTTGAAGCATACAGGGTGATCAGGTGAAAAAAGTCGTGACATCATGATGATGAGCTGAATCGATAGTGCTCCGCTGACTCGATTGGTGGAAGATTGCGATGGAACGTACCCATCTGGCGTAGCTTGCGATTATCCATAATTTGCGGGATGAGGCGACGCCCTAAAATCGAAAATTCTTGAGTCGGAAGAATCGGTTGTGATTCTGTCTGGAACATCCGAATCTTTTGGCGAGGTGCTCGATGCCTGGTCGAAGCGTGAGTGTTCCCCCTGTAGGGGCGCATTGGTCTGCTGGTGAACTGGGCGCGGGCGCGTTTGA
>JAGWRJ010000659.1 GCA_028869725.1 Alphaproteobacteria bacterium
CGGCAAGTCAAACACATCCCCGCCAAATACGACGTTATCCGGCTGAACGCGGCGAATTACATCGATCCACACTCGAAGAAAGAACGGGTCGATCTCAACGTCGTGGAAGTCTGAGCCAATGACAAGAGTCTTGAACCTGCTGCCGTTCTCACGCACATAGCGGTCGTCCCAATTGCGTTTCTCACTCGTAAGTTCACGGTATTGGTCGACAGAGGCATGTTTGGCGATGTGGCGCTCATGCGCGTGTTGGGCTCGCGACAGCTTAATGCCCGCCTGGCGCTTGTATTCCTCGAACGTCCCGAACCAGCGATTCCAAGTCGATTCCGAGATTTGAGAGTGAACGCGGAAGTAATTGCGCGTGACAATGACGTCGGGATCGATTTCGGCCACACGCCGCAGCTCCGCCAGGCACTCTTCTTTGCCGAAGTCCTCGCGGAATTTGGCCGTATATTCGGACAGTGGTGGATTGTTCCTATAAGCCAATTCTGGGAATTTTTTGGGATCATCACGTCGCCGCTTCCGCAGTTCCACTGCCCGGTTTTTGACGGTCTGCGGACTCAACCCAAGCTCCTTCGCAACCGCGCCGATACTGCTGAATTTGGCAATATCGTTGTAAACACTGGCAAATTTAAGGTCTTCGGCGCGGTAACTTCCGCGATTCGCCTGCTTAGACATTGATGCTCCAGGAGAGGTGCGCCGACCGATCTATCGATCAGCGCAGATTGATTATTGGGCTTTGGCTTGGGAGGTCAGATGGGCTTCTACAGCGTCTACGAGCTTGTTGTGTCGCTCCGCAAGATCGTTGTATAGCTTCACTAGGTCGAAATCTGCATCGACAAATGAGGCGATGGAGAGCGCCGGATCGGTGCTCTTTTTCGCGTCAGTTCGAACCGGAAGTGCTTGTAGCGGCTGCGCCTTTACCATTGCTGCCGCTGGCGGAACCCAGAGTCCTGCCGGCTCTTGCTGCGTTGAGCAAGCGCACAGTGCCAAGGTCAAGATAGGCAGGACCGCAATCTTGCGTAGCCGCATCACTTTGCTTCTCCTTATAGATATACCGGATTTGGGTTACAACGCGCTCATGGGCGGCTTGTTTGTCCGCGTCTACCGCTGCATCTCTTGCGGAAATCGAGGCGGTCAATTTTTGACTTTCCTGCGTGGACTGGACGATCTGCTGCGCGGTCGCGCGCTGGTTGGCGATAACCTGTCTTACTTGCTTCGCCGTATCGTGCTCACCTCTCGTGTAGATGCCAACGCCAACGCCGATGGCGATGCCGATTGCCGCGCACGCAATAAGGTCAATGATCGGATTCATTGTCTCTTCCCGTCCATGAAACGATACTTGTCTCTACGCACGATCAACACGTTGCGCACGTAGGTTCTGTTGATGTCGAAGAAGGAGTGGCCGTAACCCGCGACAGCCACCTTTGCTCGGAAGCTGGTTCGCTCTACATTGCCAAACCAAACACTTGGGTCGCATCCCGCCGTATGCTCGCAGACGGCCCTATCCTTCAGGACGCCGCCGAGCCCGCCGTTGTATGCCGAAAACGTGAATGCGAGGCGGTCAACGCTGGTCTTGCCGAAGCGAATCGAGTGAAACAGGTTCCGGTCGTAGGCGACGAGGGCCGCGAGCTGCATCTTGGCGTCGAATCGGTCGCTCCATTGCCAGTTGCGAAGTGACTTATCCCAGGTTCTCGCCGCTTTGAAATTGTTGAAGCGCGGCGTAACCGTCAGTTGTCCGAGCCCGAAGCCATATTCGCGTGACGTCTTCAGCTCGGTATGCGGATTCCAGCAGCGCGGAGAGGTCAGACTCACGCACGTCTCTTGCTCAACTTGGGCGGCAAGGGTCGACGGAGCCGGCATAGCGGGCCATAGCGCCGCTATCTGGCCCATTAGAATCGGAATGTAGATGGCCGCGAGCTTGGGGAGCATCTTCGATCTCTATCGGCTCATCCACACAATCAACATCGCAACGAAGAACATGGTTGTCACCGCCATCGTTGCGATAGTGATTGCGCTCGCGATTGGGTCTTTCTCAATGACGGCAAAAAGCGAGCGAGCGTTGAAATGCGGAAACAGAATCAGCCGAATCCAGTGCCCAACACCAACGAGCATGACAATCAGCGCCAGCGCGTAGCAGAGCGTCAGCAGAACCGGCATGTCTGTTGCGAGAAACAGAACAGACGGGATCATGAATACCAGAAGGCGGTCGTCAATCACCGTCTTGAACCACTTGAACATTTTTCGATGCCCCTCTTTAGTGAATAGCCTTCGAGTGCCACAAAAGGGAGCCGGCGACAAATATGCCAAGCCCCCACTTGATGATGGTGCCTACTACCTGGCCCCAAAAGTTGTCGCTGATTTTGTCCATGCGGTCGAGCAACTTCTCGATTCGGCTGTGCTCGATCGCATGCTTGGAGGCGCTCATGTCGCCAAAATAGGTCTTGAACTGGCGGTCAATCTGTTCGGAAATCTGCCCTTGCACCTGATCGAGCATTTCGCGAACCGTCTCTTCCGCGACCGTCTTCGCCAACATCTTCATAAGCTCCAAATTTGTGGTGTCACCCATGCCGGCGCTCTCTCGCGGATAGATTTAAGATTCGCAGATATTAAGCCAAAATCTCCTTTATGTCAATCATCGCTGACTGATATTCAAGCCGCCTTTATTGGAATGACCTTCTTCAGGGTCGGGCGCCTGATTTCACCCTCAATATGCACCATCAGTTTGCCGGTTAGCCAATACAGGGCGCCGGCCATGATTGCGCTGTTGTAGTGAAATTCGTTCTCGCAACTCAGATCGAAATCAGCACCCTCGGAATACATGCACGCCCCACCGCACAGTTGGAGCACCGGGCAGTGAGAGCAATTCGGCCGCTTTGACCAGTGATATGACGTGTCGAGCGCTATGGAGTCGAAATC
>JAGWRJ010000660.1 GCA_028869725.1 Alphaproteobacteria bacterium
GGATGCTGCCGCTGGCCTGGGGTGTGGGCACCGGTGCTCAGATGCTCCAACCGCTCGGCGTCGCCGTCATTGGTGCCTTGGTGATCTCGGTCCTGCTCTCGCTGATCGCCACGCCGACGGTGTATTACGTCCTCGTTCGCGGCCGGCCGCCAGTGACGCGGTCGCATGGATGAGAGGGTACGCAATTGCGGATTTTGGGTGTGCACGCTTGCCGACCGATTGCCGCCAATCGGAAGGCAGGCTCTGCATGCAATCGATAGAACAGACATGATTAACCGTACCTGTGTTTGGTGGAAGAGTTTCGTGCGAATGCCGCGCCGCGTGGGGAGTGTTGTGCCCTCGTCGCCGCAACTGGCGAAACGCATGGCGCGTGAGGTCGCCCACTTTCTCGGGTCCAAGCCCGGCGGCCGGATTGTCGAAGTCGGCGCGGGTACCGGGGCCATCACTCGGGCCCTCGTCAACTCGCGAACTGCCGCGCCGCTCACCGTGGTCGAAGCCGATCGTGGCTGTTGTGCCTACTTGCGCAGACACTTTCCCCTCGTGCAGGTGATAGAAGGACTGGTAGAGGAGAACGAGGAAAGACTGACGACGCCCGGGGCACGGTTGGCGCTCGTATCTTCGGTGCCGCTTTTCAGCCTTACTGGCGACCAGCGTACCAATGTGCTGGCCGCCTATGAACGGTTGATTCGGCGGGCAAGCGCCGCCCGAATCGTTCAGTTCACTTATGCTCCGTGGCTGCCGGACCAGCGGGCATATTCGTTGCTCGGCAGACGTGCGCAGTCGGTCTGGCAGAATCTGCCACCGGCTTGGGTCTGGAGCGCTACCCATCAGATTTCAACGTAGTTAAAGCGAGCGACGCGCTTCGAATTGCAGACAGGCCCCATGGTGTCCGCATGTCGCACGTCTTCATCTCGGGTGCCGATTCTTGCCCGAGGCGTCATCACCGTTTACCGCCGCAACGCACCTGGTCCTCTGCTGGTCTGTCCCTGCTGATTTCTCATGCATGGTATCATCGATCATCTCGTCTCGGTCGCTGCGCAGTTGGGAAGTTGGGGCTACCTCATCATCTTTGTCGTTGTTCTTCTCGAGTGCCAGGCGCTGCTTGGCCTTTTCATTCCCGGTGAGAGCATGGTCCTGATCACCGGCTTTCTTGCCGGACGGGGCGTTTTCAACCTGCAGGCGCTGATGATTGCAATCGCGGCGGGTGCGATCGTCGGCGACAGTATCGGCTACGAACTGGGGCGTCATCTGGGCCGGACGTGGCTGCTCCGCCACGGCGCGCGCGTGGGCGCCGGGCCGGAACGCCTCCATCGCGTCGAGTCGTTCATGCAGCGGCATGGGGGCAAGGCGGTTTTCGCCGGTCACTTCATGCATGTCTTGCGGGCGCTGATGCCGTTTACGGCCGGCATGAACCGGATGGCGTACTGGCGGTTTCTTGCCTTCAATGCCGCCGGTTGCGTGCTCTGGGCCTGCATTTTCAGTTTTGCCGGGTATTGGCTCGGCCAGAGTTGGCGGATTTTCGAGAAGTGGATTGGCCGCGCCGGGATCGCGATCGGCGTCGTCGTAGTGCTCGCGTTGGCCCTCGCCTGGCTTTGGGCGTGGTTGGCGCGGAACGAGCATGAGGTGAAAGCCCGCTGGCAGGCATTCCTTGCGCGGCCTGGCGTCGTCAGGTTCCGAGCGCGCTTTGCCCGCCAGATCGCGTTTGTCGAGCGTCGGCTGACGCCGGGGGGGTATGTCGGTCTACACCTCACGGTCGGCGCGCTGATTTTTGTTGGGGCAGCGTGGTGGTTCGGCGGGGTCGTGGAAGACTTGGTTACACGCGACCCGATCGTGGGGATCGATCACCGGCTTGCTGCGTGGTTCAATCTCCATGCAACCCCGGCGCTGACCAGCGCCGCTGATGTGTTAACCGCCCTCGGTTCGTATATCGTCGTCGGAGGGACGGCTCTTGTCATCGTGTGGCTTGCCCTCCGGAGATCATGGCACCGGGTTGGGGCAGTGGCTATTACAGTAGGAGGCGGCGCGGTTCTGAACTGGATAGTAAAGGAAGTCTTTCATCGGCAACGACCGCA
>JAGWRJ010000056.1 GCA_028869725.1 Alphaproteobacteria bacterium
CCAGCTGAAACGCGGACCGGCTCCGTGCGTCATAGGGATGAGTACGAAGCCACGAGGGTGATGCCGTGCCACAAACCAGCAGCGATGAGCGAATGCGCGCCTGGGTGGTCGATTACAGCGAAGCGAGGGCCAAGGCGATCGCCTGGCTCGGTGACCGCTATCTTCTGGCGAGGCCCATCAAGCGACGGCGTCCTGCTTCGGCGCCAAGGGAAATGGTGGGCATTGCCAGCCGGACTTCTCCTTTCGCGCGGCCCTGATCTTCTCGATGAGGCGCAGCATGTCATCGCCAGACGCTGTGGCCGACCTCAATTCATTTGTCCGCCGCCGCGCGAGACGGCTGCAGCCTGCACGATGTGCCCCAGCTCGGCTTTTCCCGGCACTCCCGGCACCACGTACACTCTGCCTCGGGCGTCGGCAAACACAAGACCGGGCGTCCCCTCGATGCCGAACGCCTGCATGAGCGCCTCGTTGCTCTCGATCTCACTCAAATCCCCTGTGCTCGGGTGGCTGACAGGCGCGATGCCTCCGCCATAGTCCGGCCCGTGACCCCAACGGTTCTCATTCCTGCGCAGCTCAGCGGAGGGGTCGGGCGCGTCGAAGATCGCCGCCGCCTTGCCCGGGCTACTCGCCGAGATGACACCCACCAGAATGTCGCGTACTTGTAGCCCCGTCCGGTAGTAGGGCTTCAGAGCAAGCCAAAGCGCGTGGCAATATGGGCAGTTGGCGTCCATGAAAACATAGATGATTTGGTGCGGATGCGTGCTTCCTTCAGGCACCCACTTGGCTTGCCGCAGGGCACGCAATGGCGAGATCACTTCCCCGGCCTGTGACCTGGCAGTTTCCGGAACCGCCGCCCACAGCAGGACTGCTGCCGCCACGCCGAGTACCATCTTACGGGAGTGAAGCACCCGCACCGTTCATTATCCTCCGCCGATCCGATCGCAAGACCGGGCATGAGGTCATAATATTGCGGTCGTTTCCCTGATTGCCGGCAGTGCGCGGTGCTCGCAGGGATCAGCCAAGAGGCCGCGGACACTTGCCGCGTCTTTAAGGACGCCGCAAGGACAGCTTGAGCGGTGCCCCGCTGCCTACGCGCCAGTCACTTCTACTCCGTGCCAGAAGGCAACACGACCCCGAATGCGCTCCGCGGCCGGCCTCGGGTCGGGATAGTACCAGGCAGCATCCACGTTGCGTGCATTGCTCACCTTCACCGTGTAATAGCTCGCCACACCTTTCCAGGGACAGGTCGTGTGCGTTGCACTCGGCTCGAAGAATTCCATGCACAGACTGTCAAGGGGAAAGTAATGATTGCCCTCGACCTCAACGGTGTTGTTGCTCACGGCGAGCACCGCGCCTTTCCAGACCGCTTTCATGGGTTTCAACTCCAGGCAAACATCAACAGCGTCGCCAGTCGGCAGCACTGGAAACGGCGCCTTCATACTCAGGGACCATTGAACGAAGCGGTCAGCTCGACGTTACCCCAGAGCAGCGCCCGCGAACCGATGCCGGAGCGCAATTCCGCGCTTTGCCAGCGGACGAGATAGCGGATCGCCAGGCCTGATGCGCTACGATACTCGAGGCCGGCCCAGACCTCTGCCAGGAGCGGATTCACTTGGCTGATGGGGTATCGCAGATCGCTGTGCCGGAACTGGCCTTGAAGGAAGGCGTTGTAGAGTCGGGCCCTGATCCGGGCGCCAGCGAGCGCGAAGATTTCGGGCGCTGCTCCGGGGCTCGGGGGCGGTGGAGCAGGGTGTACCTCCTCGACATACATGTCCTGCTCAGGTGCGAACGACCACCAGGCTGAGGCGATCCGACCCCATTGCAGGGAGAGCGCAACGCTGCCTTCGGTGATCGTGCCGGCGCTCACGGCCGAGGTCCATTTCAAGTCATAGTCGGAGAGGCCATCACCGGAGCGTTCGCCGAGCAGCGCCTCGCGCGCCAGGCTGTAGCGAAGCGTCGGCTCCCCGCCCGCTGAGACTTGGTGACGCCAGCCCTGGGGCTGCACGCTGCCCGTCAAATGGTGGAGCGCGCTCTGAAATGAGCCCGCCGCGGCAAGCCCCAGCATCCCGACAGTCAAGCTCGATTCGAACGCGACAGGTCGATCGAGCTCGACATAGCGCCGCCCGGTGCTCAGGAAAAACAAGCTGGCATAGGGGCGATC
>JAGWRJ010000661.1 GCA_028869725.1 Alphaproteobacteria bacterium
GACGCCACGCATGAATGCCGGGGACGTAGGTTATCTATTCCGATATGCCGGCACCGAGCCGCTCGCCCGTGCACAGCTGTGGGATTGGTATATGGCGCACTATCGCCCGCTTGCGGCGCGTATCTCAAGCGAAGGTATGCTCGTCGTCCCAAGCCTGTTCGACGAAGCCTGCAGTTCGGCGGCCCGCAAACAGCTGGCAGATTTTTTCATTCCGCGCCTGAAGACAATCCCCGGGCTGTCACGGACGCTCGCGCTAACGGAGCAACGCATCGATCAATGCATCTCTTTGCGCGATTCCAAAGGTACTTCGATCCGGGCTGCGCTGCTTGCAGCTGGCAGGTGACGTGGTCCTGGTTCTTGCGCTATCCAGAGACAAGGCCGTGTCAGCTTGAATTTTACTCTCCGGGGCAGCGACACTCTGGTCATGAGACCTTTTGCCATGCGCACTCACCGAGATAGCGATGCTCAACCCGACCGTTCTCTCCTAGCGCGAACAGATGCAGCCAGTGATTATCCGTCAGCTGCCTGAGCGTGTCATGCTTTGCAATGACCGAAT
This sequence comes from Alphaproteobacteria bacterium, assembly GCA_028869725.1. Taxonomy (GTDB): domain Bacteria; phylum Pseudomonadota; class Alphaproteobacteria; order Micropepsales; family Micropepsaceae; genus Rhizomicrobium. The sequence goes on from JAGWRJ010000661.1 coordinate 557, forward strand.
TAATGGCGTCGAGAGGCGCTTCGATGATCACATTGAGGCGGAGCGGCTCGTGCATAAGCTTCCTTCCATCATGGATTGACTGCCACGGAAGTCCTGTGCGCAGATCTCCGCCATTTCCTTCCAGAACGCCAAGTTTTCCGACAATATTGTGTAGTACCTTGTTGCCGCTGCCAAAGGCACTGTTGTTCACGGTCGAGCCATAGTACTGCAGGTTTATCCAGCTGGCGACGACCATGGGAGCGGTCATGATCTGCTCCAGTGTGCTGAAGTTATGATCTTTCTGCCAATTATAGCTGTGAAGAAAGGCGCGACCGGAAAGATCGAGACAATGTGTGCGCTCCCGCGAAGCAGCGATGAAGGCTGCATTGCCTGCCAGTCCCCATTCTGGGCGCACCTGTGACCAATCCCGACTGCGCCGTGCGACCTCACGCTCGACGTTCTCTCGCAGTGGTATACCCAGTTTGATGGCGCGCTCGTAGCAGGCCAGGATGGTGGCCCGGTCGAGCGCCGCTTGAAGGTGCTCGATTTCACAGCGGTGGCTGCTAGGTGCATCGTCGAGATCGTACAGTGCTACCTCGTCCGTAGTGGTGTTGTGCAGCCCAGCGAGGAACCAGCAATCTGATGGCACATGGATACCGCGCTCGGTAAGTCCTTGCCGGACCTCAGGGTCATTGAGAACCGCCGCAGCGACACGAGCGTTGGCGTCGCCACTGTGCCCACCGCAAGCACCGCAGTTGAGACCTGCGGCATGCGGGTTATTTACCGTTGTGCTACCGTGCCCGACGAGAAGAACAAGTCGCGCGAACTCCTCGGTAAGAGACATTGCCCGCAGCATGCCTTCAGCCAGCTCAAGGCGTCGAGGTAGATCTATTCCGGTTTTGGTGGCGGGTGCGTTCGACGGCCTTATATCCGGACGTACCTGTCGCTCATCGCCGAACTTTGCGTGCTGGGAGCGCCACGTCGTGGCGTCGGCGACAAGTGACCATGCGGCAAGAAGTCCGGCAGTTTCGACATAGGTAAAGCAGGACACCGCGGAACGCTTGAACGAGTTCCAGCCCGCTGCAAGCTGGCTCTTCAACAAAAGCTGCTTGAACAGGCGCATTTGCTCTCGTTCGGTCGCACCAGGGATCGCTTCGCAGATGGTAATCGTTGGCTTGATCAGAACAGGACACTGGGCGCGGCCCTGCTTCTGTCCGATCGGTACCAGGTTGAGAGCCATACCAAAAAAGCCGGCAAATCCGATAGTTCCGACATCGGGGAGGATGGTTTCAAGTGCGCGGCGATAAATTTCAGAGCGCACGTCGATGCAGAAAGCGGCCTGCACTGACCGCCGATGGGGTGGAGTGTGAGAGGCTGGCGGGCAAGAATGGGTAAAAGCAACTATGAGCTTACGTTGGTAAGCATGCTCATACGCCTCTTGCAGAATTAGGTTTATGACAAGTTCCGGGTCGTCGGCGTGTTCACGATCCAGCGTCAGCTCTGCGGCTCGTTCCATCTTCTGTCGCCAGATCTGCCGGAAGGACGGCTCGGTGTGTTCGAGGTAAAGGGCATAACCCCAAACGACGCGAATTGCCAAAAGCTGTATCAGCGTGTCGTCGCTGCGGCCCTCCATCTCGCTGATCCAGACACGATAGCGAGCGTATGCCGCCCAACCTCCAATATCCAGCAGGGCGCGATGAAGATAATCCTCGTATGCGGCTTCTGGAATCATGAGATCACGCAAAACCTGCCAGATCGCCGCGACCGGATCCTGTGGCAGGGCAGCCACCGATTTGCGAAAGTTCGCAATTCCCATGGCCTCAGGATTGCGGTCAAATCGCGCAGCTTGTCGCCATGCCTGATATGGTGGCAGATGGCGCCAGGGCAGAGGCCACCCCGCCTGGCCGAGGTCGAAATAGCCCGCGCACCACTTTGAGATTTCATCGATCATGAACGCTGTTCTGGACACTCGGCGATTGCCGCCTGCAAGCCCGTCAAGGGTCTCAGAAACGGTTGCTATCGTGGAAACCACGTTGGAGGTGCAGCTGTCAGTGCTTGCGGGATTGTCAATCCCTGCTTTTAAACTAGTCAAGTCAAGCGAAGTACCTGAGCGACGGTTCCATTCGGCTAAGGCAAGTTCAAGGTCGCAATCCTTAATGTTGCCGTCAGCGATGGCCTTGCGGTAAAACGAGCGCGGCATGAGCATACGGCGCCTGGAAACACGATTGAGGTGAGCACATGCCGCCTCGAATGACATATCGGTCATGCCGATAAAGGGATTGACGGCGACAAAGCTGTCCAGTGGCCAGAGCGGAGCAATGCGCTGACATGCACGATCGATCACTTCGATAATTTCTGCTTGTTTTGTCTTTAACTGAGCAGTTGAAGTTGCATGAAGATCAGAGTGCGCCAACGCAGGACTCATGAGTTGCCTTCCCATAGGGTTAAGTTAACCTCTGGATGATCGGCATGTCTGTGGTCAATTGGATCTGGCCACAATGTGATCGCCCAGCGGTTTGCGACAGTATTGACGTACAAACCGTTCGACAGGTGAACGTATACCGCTCGCCACAGGTCAGAACGACCAGAGCGATTAAGTCTACTTTGAGCAAAGAGAGCCGCGACAAAGCCGGAAAGTATGAGGCCGCCAAGAATTGCCTCTAGCGGTCCGCGTAACGGTAGCGCATCTGGTGTAGATGATGCGAGAAAATGGGCTGCAGCAGCTTGTAATCCGAAAGCCGCTACTGCGATCAGCAGCGAACGGCCCAATGAATGGACGAGAAGTCGTGGGGTAAAGGAGGCGCCAGAGCTGTTTAGAAGATGCGTAACACTGAGAACCAGGATGGCGCTGAGGATCACCGGGCCCGGCGCACCTGTCAGCGTCAGGCCAAACATGGCCCCAACAAGGAGAACAATGACCAGGGAGAGCGCAATCACTGCAAGCAGCTGCCATGGGGGAAGCCGCTGGGGCTCTCGGGCAGAAATGTTCGGCTCAGCGTCTGTTACTATGCCTCCGGCCGTAAGGAACGCGTGGGCCTTATACAGTGAATGGCCGATAATATGCAGCCAAGCGGCCGGAAAGGCTCCAAGACCGCATTCCAGCATCATAAAGCCCATTTGTCCGATCGTGGAGTAGGCCAGTGACACCTTGACCGAGGTTTGGGTAAGCATGACTAGGGCGCCGAACAGAGCGGTAACTCCACCCAGAAAAAGGAGCAAATCAAGGGAGAAATCGGCGTGCAGGAAAAGTGGCGCAAATCGCAGAATGAGAAAGCCCCCAGCATTGATGATGCCGGCATGCAGCAAGGCCGACACAGGCGTAGGTGTTTCCATAACTTCGAGAATCCAACCATGCATGGGAAATTGCGCGGATTTGAGTAGCGCGGCCAAGGCAAGAAGGATGGTCGCGATCAGAACCGGTTGCCTGGATGCAGCAAGCGCTGAGGCATTATGGGCAATGTCAGAAATCAGCGCGATGTTAGCTGTGTGATAGACGGACCATAGTAGGACGAATGCGCCGACCAAGGCGGCATCGCTGAGGCGTGCTGCGACGAATTTCTTGCGTGCCGCGAGTATTGCCGCAGGGCGTTCCGAATAGAAGGTAAGCAGACGATGCAGGCAGAGACTGGTCGCAATCCATGCAAGGGCAAACTGGGGCAACTGTGACGCGACAATCAGATGAAGAACGGCAGCTAAGGTAAGGCAGAGCCGGGTAAGAAAGTCGCCGTGCCGCGGATCGCCATCGAGGTAGTTGCGGCTGTAGAGGACTACAATCAACCCGATAAAGGCTACCAGAACTTCGATCGATGCCGACAGGGGATCATAGTAAAGGCCGCATATACCAGTTGCAGTAACGGTAGACAGTGTACCCTTGCTGAGGACAAGGCCGAGTGCTGCGCCGGCGAGAATAAGGGTCAATAAGGCTGCGCCGAAGGCCATTAGAGCTACGCGTCGGGCAGATTCTTTCCATGTACCGGGCATCAAACCAATAGTGGCCAGCGCCAGCTGACCCAGGGTGAATATCCAAATCATGTGACTGGTCATCGCGTCCTCGTGTCTGGCTGGCCCGAGTAGCGCCACATGACAATTTTAGAAAATATATACTTTGATACTTATCGTTCTGTATTATAGATTGATCGCATGTCTAGGCTGAATTACCATCACTTGCGTTACTTCTGGGCGATTGCGCACAACGGAAGTCTGACGCGCACCGCCAACCAGATGAATGTGTCGCAATCGGCATTGTCAGCACAGCTCAAGGCTCTAGAAGAGCAGTTGGGTCACCCTCTATTTGAGCGGATCAGCAAAAAGCTGGTTTTGACCGAAGCGGGCCGCATCGCGTTAGACTACGCGGACACTGTATTTCAGGCTGGGGATGAATTGATTGGTACCCTCAGAGACCGCCCGCGGGCGAGTCGGCAGGTTCTGCGGGTTGGCGCATTGGCGACGTTGTCGCGAAACTTTCAGCTGGAGTTTCTCCGGCCGATGCTTGGCCGCACTGACATCGAATTGGTAATCCGCTCCGGTACCATGCGGGAGTTGATGCAGGACCTGCAGGCACACGCGCTTGACGTGGTGCTAGCAAACCGCACCGTTCAGCGAGATGCCACGACGGCTTGGCACAACGATCTCATCGCTGAGGAACCGGTGAGCCTGGTAGGTCGGCCAGGACGAAAGGGGCATAGATTCCGTTTTCCACAGGATCTCAAGACTACACCCGTGCTGCTGCCCAGCCTCGATAGCGAGATGCGGATTGCGTTCGACCGCATTCTCTCGGATGCCGGCATCCGTCCCATCATCGAGGCTGAGGTCGATGACATGGCGATGCTTCGTCTCCTCGCCCGGGAGAGCCACGGTTTGACGCTCGTGCCGCCGGTGGTAGTCCAGGACGAGTTGCGTGCCGGCGTACTCAAGGAACGCTTTCGCCTGCCACAGTTGCGCGAGCGCTTCTATGCCATCACTCAGAAGCGTCGCTTCCCGAACCCGGCACTCAAGGTACTGCTCACGCGGGCACCGTTGGCACAACGCACAACGAGCCGCAGCTAGAAACAAGGTGCGGAGCCGGGTTTATGCTGGGGCCTGGTTCAGTAGACCCGTGCCTTGGGCTTGATGTATTCGATGTCGTTGGAGAGCGTGTAGGTGTGCACCGGCCGGTAATCGATACCCACGTCTCCCGTAGTGGTATCAAGCCAGGCCAAGGTATGCTTCATCCAGTTGCTATCATCGCGATCGGGGAAATCCTCGCGTGCATGCGCGCCGCGGCTTTCCTGACGATTGACGGCACCGGCCACGGTGACCGCTGCCAAAGAAATCAGATTTTCGAATTCCAGGGTTTCGACGAGATCGGAGTTCCAGATCATTGACCGGTCGGAGACGCGGACATCATCTTTTGCCCGGAAGATTTCGGTAATACGCCTTTTTCCAGATTCCAGCGTTTCGCCGGTGCGAAACACGGCAGCATCTTCCTGCATGGCGCGCTGCATCTGAAGACGAAGCTGAGCCGTAGGCGTGCTCCCGTTGGCGTGGCGCAACCGGTCAAGCCGATCCAGTGCCTCCTGGCCGGCATCTTTGCGCAAGGCGGCATGCTTCTGGTTTGGTTCCAGTTCGCGGGCACACTGCAGGCCCGCCGCCTTGCCGAACACCACCAGGTCGATCAGGGAGTTTGAGCCAAGTCGATTGGCGCCGTGCACCGATACGCAGGCTGCTTCGCCCACGGCCATCAGGCCGCGAATAACAGTGTCAGGATTGCCATCCTTGAGGGTCAGGGCATCGCCCATATAACTGGTGGCAATGCCGCCCATGTTATAGTGGACGGTCGGCAGAACCGGGATCGGTTCCTTGGTAACATCGACCCCGGCAAAAATGCGTGCACTTTCCGATATCCCGGGCAGACGCTCATGGATGATCTTGGGATCGAGGTGCGACAGATGCAGATGGATGTGGTCCTTGAGCGGTCCGACGCCGCGACCCTCGCGGATCTCCATCGTCATGGCCCGGCTGACAACATCACGAGAGGCGAGATCTTTGGCGCTCGGGGCATAGCGCTCCATGAAGCGCTCGCCTTCGGAATTGGTGAGGTAACCACCTTCACCGCGCACGCCCTCGGTTATGAGAACGCCGGCACCGTAGATACCGGTTGGATGAAACTGGACGAATTCCATGTCCTGGAGGGGAAATCCTGCCCGCAGCACCATGGCATTACCGTCACCGGTCTGGGTGTGGGCGCCTGTGCACGAAAAATAGGTTCTGCCATAACCGCCGGTGGCCATGATCACGCGGTGGGCACGGAAGCGATGGATTGTGCCATCATCCAGATTCCAGGCCATCAGGCCGCGGACTTCGCCGTCCTCGACGATCAGGTCGAGCGCGAAATACTCGATGAAGAAGTTGGTGTCATGCTTGACGCATTGCCCGTAAAGCGTGTGCAGCATGGCATGACCAGTACGATCCGCCGCCGCACAGGTGCGCTGCACGATGCCCTGCCCGAAATTAGAGGTCATGCCGCCGAACGCACGCTGATAGATCTTGCCTTCTTCGGTACGACTAAAGGGTACGCCAAAATGTTCGAGTTCGTAGACTGCTTCCGGTGCGTTACGGCAGAGATACTCAATTGCATCCTGATCACCGAGCCAGTCCGAACCCTTGACGGTGTCATACATGTGCCAGCGCCAGTCGTCTTCGCCCATATTGCCGAGTGAGGCGGCGATACCGCCCTGTGCCGCCACCGTGTGGCTACGGGTCGGAAACACCTTTGAGATGCATGCGGTTTTCAGTCCGCTCGCCGCGGCTTCCAGCGTCGCGCGCAAGCCGGACCCGCCGGCGCCCACCACGACAACGTCATAGGTATGATCGATGATCTCGTAAGCGGTCATGGTGTGAGGTCCAGATCTAAAGCGCGATGCGATACATGGCGAACAGGCTGGCCGCGCCTACGGCCCAGGCGAACGCCTTGTTGAGAACAAGAAGAACGATTTTGTTACCATCGTGATGGACGTAGTCCTCAATCACGACCTGAATGCCCAGCTGCATATGGATGACGGCCGAGATCACAAAAAGTACCATCAGGATTGCGGATACTGGCGCATGCAGAAATGTGAGAACCTGTTCGCGCGAGGCGCCGACAAGGCTCAGCATTGAAACCCCGAGCCAGCAGGAGAGGGGGATAAGCGCTGCGGCGGTGACACGCTGACGCCAGAAGTGCTCGACGCCGGAATGCGCACTGCCCAGTCCTTCGACGCGGGAAAGCGGGGTTTGATAGGCCATCACATGCCTCCGAACGAGAACAGACCGTAAAGATAGATGGCCACGGCCAGAAGTATGGACAGAGCGATAATTGCAACGCTCACGCGGTTGGAAAGCCGCGCCGCAAAGCCATAGCCGAAGTCCCAGGCCAGATGGCGGACGCCGTTCAGCAAGTGGAAGCAGAGCGACCATACGAAGCCGAAGACGAAGATCTGCCCGACCCAGGTGAAGACGACGGCCCCAAATGTGGCATAGGCATCTGGACCGCTGGCCAGGGCCAGCAGCCACCAAGCCAGACCGGCCATGCCGATGCTAAGGGCTACCCCGGTCGCCCGATGGACGATCGAGGTCATCATCGTCGGGCTCCAGTGGTAAATCTGAAGGTGGGGCGAAAGCGGGCGCGGACGCACCCCGGAGCGAACGGCGTTATCGGCCATGGAAACTACCGGAAAGGTGGACAAATCGGGGCGGAGTGTAGGGTGCTAGGCCCTCAAGTCAACGCATCTGCGAAGATGCCATGTCGCGGACCTTACCGTCGCGTTGTCGCACCATGGGAACTCTGGGCCCCGCCCGGCCCCTAAAATGTCCCGGCCTCCAGGGCCAGCAAGGCCCCCAGTGCCTTGCAGCCACACCGAGAATCCGGCACTCCTGTGGCCATGATCCCTGTCCGAATTGCGCCCTCCATCCTGTCCGCCGATTTCGCGCAACTCGGCGCGGAAATCGAGGCGGTCGATGCCGCCGGTGCTGATTTTATCCACATCGATGTGATGGATGGTCACTTTGTTCCCAACCTTACCATCGGTCCGGTGGTAGTGCGGGCGCTGCGCCCCCACAGCCGCAAGACGTTTGACTGCCATCTGATGATTGCTCCGGCCGACCCCTATATTGAGGCCTTTGCCGACGCGGGGGCAGATATTATTTCGGTTCATCCCGAAGCCGGTCCGCATGTTCACCGTACACTCCAGCTGATTCGCAGCCTTGGAAAATCTCCGGGCATTGTGCTCAATCCGGCCACACCGATTGAAGCCATCGACTATGTACTCGACCTGGTGGATCTGGTGCTCATCATGAGCGTCAACCCCGGTTTCGGGGGCCAGAGCTTCATCGACAGCCAGCTGCGCAAGATTGAGGCGGCGGCCGAACGGATCTCCAGGTCCGGCAGACAGATAGCTCTGGAAGTCGACGGTGGGATCACGCCGGAGACGGCACGACGGGCGATTTCAGCCGGGGCGAATGTGTTGGTGGCCGGCACAGCAGTGTTCAATGGGGGCAGGGGTAATTATGCCGCGAACATCGCGGCGTTGCGCGGATGAGCGAGGCCGTGATGGGCGCGGACCAGCATGTCCCAAAAGCTTCCGGCGCTCGTCTGCCGCTGGAACTGATTCCCGAGCTCGCTGCCGCGGTGGCGGAGCGTGCCATTACGCCGTGGCGTAGCGCGTGGCGCCGGAACTGGTTCTATCGACGTCTTCTCAAAGGAAAGCTGTGCGACCGACTGCTCTATCAGCCGTCCGACCTTTTGCCGCGCCAACTCGAACGTGCCGAATTGCTGCTGCGCGGACGGTTTCGCTTCGGCGCCGACAGCGTAGAAATCCAGAGTGGCTCAATTTTTGACAAGCCGGCGCCATCCTGCGCGTTTGCAGAAGCCCTCCATGGCTTTGAATTTCTGCCACCGCTTGCCACCGCCGGCGGCGAGCCGGCCCGTGTACTGGCTACCAATCTGATTACTCAATGGATCAAGCGTTACCCGCGCTATCGAGAACCGCAATGGCAAACGCAGGTGATGGCGCGCCGGCTCATCAACCTTTTCATCCACGGTCGCTTCGTGATCACCAATTCGGATCTGGTATGGCGTTCAAAACTGTTTGTATCTCTGCGGGAACAATCCCGTCTTCTGGCGCGTATCGCCCACAAGGCGCCGGAAGGCATGGCCCGTCTTGAGGCCGCTGCGGCGCTGACTTTGTCCGGCGCCTGCCTTGATGACGCGCCCAGGCGGCTAGATCTTGGTCTGGAGCGGTTCGAGGCGGAGATCAACGCGCAGATCCTTCCTGATGGTGGCCATATCAACCGCTCTCCCGAGAGCCTGCTTCATGCCTTCCGCTACCTCATCATGGTCATTGATGCCGCTGAGGCGATGTCCCGGCCTGTGCCTGCGCGTCTGCTATCGGCACGCGATCGCATGGCGCCGATGCTGCGCTTCTTCCGCAATGGCCAGGGAACCCTGGCGCTCTTCAATGGCGGGCATGAAGGCGACCGCAACACGCTTTCTGCCCTGCTTCAGCGCGACGAGGCAGGCGGCATGCCATTTGGCTTTGCCCCACACTCCAAGTTCCAGCGTCTGGCCGCCGCCAAAAGCTATGCGGTGATGGATGTGGGGCCGCTGCCGGATGGCGTGTACGCAAACACCGCCCATGCCGGATGTCTTTCATTTGAGTTCAGCTCCGGAGCGCAGCGACTGGTCGTCAATTGCGGAAGCAGCCCGCAGTGGGATGGCGCGCTGCGTTCGACTGCCGCCCATTCCACCGTGACCGTGGCGGACAGCTCCATGGCTCAGGTGCTTGGTTGGCAGTTCGCGCGCCGGCTCATCGGTCCGCGCATGCTCGGCGGACCACATCGGGTTGACAGTGAACGCGTTGATGCGGCGCAGGGGACCAGTGTTTCAGCGAGCCATGACGGTTATTTGCGCCGTTTTGGGCTGGTACATGCCCGTCAGCTCAGCCTGTCGGCCGATGGCGCCCGGCTGATCGGCAAGGACCGCCTGCTGCCTAAGACCGGGCGACGTGGCCAACGGGCCTTCGCAATCCGCTTTCATATTCATCCAGACATCCGCGTAACCCAGGCCCAGGATGGGGGGTTGTTGCTCAAGCTTCCAGGCGGGGAGGGCTGGCGCTTCCGCTGCGCGGGTGAAGCGGCCATCGAGGAAAGTATCTATGTCGGTGGTGACAGCCCGCGCCGCTGTGAGCAGATCGTGATCACCGGCCGGGTCGACGCTGAACCCGTGGAATTTGTCTGGATGTTTGAGCGGATGAGCAACGTATGACGCGGGCATCCTGGTACTGGCGTGCCCGTGTGGCCGGCGCATACCTTGCTGCGCGCTTGCGGCCACTTCCCACGTTGACCGACCGGTCGTGCAACGTCTGTGGTTACGAAGGTCCGTTCGGTCCTGGCGGCAAAGGCATGCGCAACGAGGCGCGGTGCCCACGCTGTCGTTCGGTAGAGCGCGACCGGCTCTTCAAGTTATGGCTTGATAGTGCGCCACAAGAACTTGAAAACAAGGATGTTTTGCATTTTGCGCCAGAGCGCGGTCTGATGCAGCTTATCCGGCCGCTTGTGCGGCGCTATCGTGGTGCCGACATCGCACCGGGACGGGCGGATCTGGTGTTGAATATCGAACAGATCGCGCTGGCCCCGGCGAGCGTGGATGCGGTGATCTGTGCTCATGTGCTCGAGCATGTTGATGATCGCCGGGCTCTTGCCGAGCTGTTCCGGATCCTCGTGCCGGGTGGCCTCGCCGTGATTTCCGTTCCCATCATTGAGGGGTGGGCGACAAGCTACGAGAATCCGGCTGTAGTCAGTCCGAAGGAGCGGGCTCTGCATTTCGGGCAATGGGACCACATACGCTATTACGGGGCTGACCTGCGTGCACGGATCGGCGCGGCTGGCTTCTGTCTCAGCACCTTCACCGCGAGCCCGGCCGAGGTCGTGCGCCACGGGCTTATCCGCGGCGACACCCTATTTCTCGCGCGCAAGCCCAACTGACGGATGCGACAGAGCGGCCCGATCGGCCGGCTCCGGGCGCTCCAGCGTTGCAGCCAGTAGTTGGGGTTGCTATTGAGAAAAGGCCCAGAATCGGCCGATAGGCCCAGGAGTTGTCCCAATGGTGCAGTTTACATTGCCGCGTGGCAGCGAGCCCAAGCCGGGCAAGGTGTGGCCGGGTCCGACCACTGCCAATGGCAAAAAGCCAAAGAGAACCAAGGATTTTCGGGTTTATCGCTTCAATCCGGATGAAGGTGGAAATCCCACGATCGATACCTACCGTGTAGATCTGGAGAGCTGCGGCCCGATGGTTCTGGACGCGCTCATCAAGATCAAGAACGAGGTCGATCCGACGCTCACTTTCCGGCGTTCCTGTCGCGAAGGGGTCTGTGGCTCCTGCGCAATGAATATTGACGGCAAAAACACGTTGGCTTGCACCAAGCCCATCAGTGAGATCTCCGGATCGGTCAAGATCTATCCCCTGCCGCATATGCCCGTGGTCAAGGATCTGATCCCGGATCTGAACAATTTTTATGCACAATACGCTTCTATCGAACCGTATCTGCAGACCAAGACACCGGCTCCGGAGAAGGAGTGGCGCCAATCTCCCGAGCAGCGAGACAAGTTGAACGGGCTTTACGAATGCATTCTCTGCGCCTGCTGTTCGACCGCCTGCCCAAGTTATTGGTGGAACTCTGATCGGTATCTTGGCCCCGCAGCACTGCTGCAATCCTACCGCTGGCTTGCTGACAGCCGGGATGAGGCAAAGGGCGAGCGTCTAGACCGGCTGGAAGATCCGTTCCGTCTTTATCGCTGTCATACGATCATGAACTGCACCAACACCTGCCCGAAGGGTCTCAACCCAGCTCAGGCAATCGGTGAGATCAAGCAGCTACTGGTCAAGCGCAGCGTCTAAACTGGCCGGTGGTCTCTTTAGCAGGGCGGGCGTCAGCGCCCGCTTTCGCTGCTCAGAGTTCAACCATGTCAAAGTCGGACTTGGGGGTCCCGCAGAGTGGGCACACCCAGTCATCGGGAATGTCGCTCCAGCGGGTGCCCGGAGCGAGGCCCTCCTCGGGATCGCCCTTTTCTTCACTGTAGAGATAGCCGCAGGTGCGGCATTGCCAGGTTTTGTAGTCAGACATTGATGCGTGGTGCGCGAGCACCATTCCTCAAGAGGGCCTCATTCTGGTTGTCCTGCCGATGGGCGGGCGGATCATTCCATCACATAGCGTATGGGTACGGATTTGGGACCCGAGACGAAATTGGCCTCGACGAGCCTCGGCGCGCCATTTAGCTCCACAGATTTCAGGCGGGGCAGTAATTCTTCCCACAAAATGCGCATTTCCATACGTGCCAAATGCTGACCGAGGCATACATGGGCGCCGTAGCCGAAGGCGATCTGCTTGTTGGGTGTGCGATCCACTTTGAACGCGAAAGGCTCGTCAAACACCGTTTCATCACGATTACCCGAAGGGTAGCAGAGCATCAGCCACTCGCCTTTGGCGACAGGCTGGCCTGCTATCTCGGTGTCGACGGTAGCGCTGCGCATGAAGTGCTTAACGGGGGTCACCCAGCGAATGGACTCCTCCACAAAGCTTGGAATCAGAGACAAATCAGATTTGAGCTTTGCGAATTCGGAGGGATTTTCGGCAAGAGCCCACAATCCGCCCGCCGTGGTGTTAGACGTCGTATCGTGACCGGCAGCGGCAACAATCATGTAGTAGCCCATCGCTGCACGATGGCTGAGGGGTTCGCCTTTGATGCGACCATTGGCGATGACGCTCGCCACATCTTCGCGCGGATGAGCACGCCTGTCTTCCGTCATCGCTTCAAAGTAATTCGTGAAATCCTGGACTGTTGCAATCAGGCCCATCAGCATTTCATTGGAATCGAGGGGCGTCGCACCCAGTCTGTTCATTTCTGGATCAGAGGTGCCGAACAGTTCCTGGGTGAGCTTGAGCATGCGCGGCTCGTCCTCAGGCGGCACACCAAGAATCTGCATGATGACGCGCAGGGGGTAGAGAAATGCGATGTCGCGGGCGAAATCGCAGTTCTCGCCCAGCGCCGCCATCTTGTCGACCGTCTGTCGTGCTAGATCGCGGATTCCGTCTTCCAGCTTGCGGATGTTCTGGGGAAGAAACCAGGCTTGGGTCAGTCTGCGGTGATCAAAATGATCCGGATTATCCATCTGGACCAGTGAATAGACCAGATGTGGCGAGCCACCCGTGAGCTTGCGCACCTTCTGATCGGCATCCTGAGTGGTCAGCGTCGTCGGCCGGTCGCCATTGTGAAAAACCTCGTTCTGCCGCTCCACCGTCAGAATATCTGCATGCCGTGTAATGGCGAGAAACGGGTCATAGCCCGGAATTTCAATGCGGCCGACCGGCATGTTGTGACGCAACCAGCGAAAAGCCTCATGCAACCGCGCCTCGTCGGCATAAGCCTTGGGATCAACGATATTGGCAGCGATTTCGACAGGAACTGGCATGGGAGTGTCTCGGCAGCAGGTACACGCCAGCTAACATTGTGCCGAGGGCCCCTTTGGCGCAAGCGTGCCGTTGCGGCAGCTTTCAGGCATTGCTGAGTCCGCGGCTGCCTGCCCGAAGACGCAGAGCGTGCCAGAGCACGGTACTGGCCAGATTTGTCAGCCGACTCTGTGCTGTAAGGCCGCAGGCCTTGGCTACCATCTGAACCAGCTTTTTGATGTGATGCCGGCGGTAAAGAGCCATCGCGGTGGCGTTGTAGGCGCGGGCATAGTGGGCGCGGTCGTACGGGATACGGGCAGTATCAGCGGTCGAGACATTGGCACAATAATACGCGTACGCCAGCTCGTCGTCGTCGGATTCCTTCACCCGGGTAAAGGCCAGATAGAGCTTTTTCCACAGAGGCAGATCGGCTTCAGGCTGTGCATTCAGCGTTTCAAAAAACAGGCGATAGTGACGAAACTCATCGGCGGCGATCCGCCCGGCAACTTCCTGCAGCACAGGCTCGTCCGTGGCGTCACGGATGGCGCTGTAATAGGAGGAAGTGCCGCATTCC
>JAGWRJ010000662.1 GCA_028869725.1 Alphaproteobacteria bacterium
CCCTGCCCCACGACGATGGTCTCGTACAAGTGCCCGTGGCCAAAACAGAACAGCCCCGCGACCCTCAAGCTCCAGACCCGCACATGCTCGGATCGCCAGCAGCCAAGATGACATGTACCCTATGGCACGGGAAGTATCCTCAGTGGACCAACCAGCCTTGCGCCCGTCTTTGCGGCTCGCCGACGCCAGACGAATTGCCAAGTGAGGATCAACCAGTCCTCCCCTAGACTGGTCGCACTTGACAAAGCGGCCCATTGAAGCCGGCATCTGTCCAGGCAAACAAATCTGCGCCGCAAGGGGAGCATTATGCAGGCAGAAGGCTCGGGAGCCAAAAGGCGGTCTCTTCACCCGGTTGTGGTCATGCTGGCGGTTCTGGTCCTAGCCGCCGCGATCACGCATGTAGTTGGTGCTGGTCAATATTTGAGAGTTGATGGTCATGTGGTGCCAGGCAGCTATCGCCCAATAAGCAAATTGGATGGACTGTCTACCATCTTTGCTCCACCACGATGGATACAAGGTGCGCCAACACGCGCCGCAGGTATCCTCTCGGTTCTGATATCTGTTCCGAAGGGGCTCCTTAAGAACGCGCGCCTGATCTTTCTGGTGCTGATGGTAGGAGGCATGTTTGGCGTTTTGCGCAAGACCGGCGCCATTGATGCGGTTGCTGACTATCTGGTACGCAGGGCAAGTGGACAGGTTCACCTTGTGATCGCCTCCATTATGCTCGTGCTGGCCCTCGGCAGCACATTTTTGGGCTTCATTTCCGAGTATCTCGTTCTTATTCCCATTGCCGCGCTGGTAGGCGAACGGCTGGGATATGGTCCATTATTTGCCGTGGCTGTGGTCGGTGTTGCCGCAAAAATTGGCTACACGACCTCTGTGACTAACCCCTATGCTCTCATAGTGGCACAACCTATTGCCGGGGTGCCGACATTCAGTGGTCTATGGCTCCGGCTTGGACTTTTCTTATCCTTCATCGCGATCGGCATCATTTACGTGATCGTTCGTCTGAAGCCTGACCGACCGCAACAGATTAAACCCGAGAATGTGGCTACGACTGCACTTTCGCCGCGGCATATGCTGATCCTGGTGAGCCTGCTGACAGCGGGAGGTGTTCTGATCTGGGGTTGCACTGCGCACAGATGGGCCGCGACGGACATCAGCGCGTTTTACCTTGCACTGGCGCTTGTCTTTGCCGCTCTGGGCGGATTATCCGCCACCCAGGCCGCCGACGCCTTTGTCGAAGGACTTAACAGCATGATGCTGGCAGCCTTGTTGGTTGGCCTGGCTGGTGCTGTGCAGGTGCTACTCCAGCAAAGCGAGGTGCTCGACACACTAATCTTTGGTGTAACCCGACTTATCCATGGCCATGCCCGAGGCCTAACCGCAAACGGGATTATGGCCACTGAAATGCTTCTCGGTGTGGCCATCCCCTCAACTGCGGGCAAGGCGGCAGTTAGCATGCCCATTCTCGCGCCTATTGCCCGTTTGGCAGGTGTGAGCGGACAGACCAGCGTACTTGCCTTCATCCTTGGTAACGGCCTCACCAATATGGTCACTCCGACTTCCGGCATGCTGTTGGCCTATCTTGCGGCAGCGGGGGTCGGTTTCGGCGAATGGCTGCGCTTTATTGCCCCCCTGTTTTGTCTGCTCCTAGTGATTTCGAGTGCCGTGCTGGGTATTGCAGTGCATATCGGCTATTAGCGGGCCTTGTCTGCGCCCCTTACTCTTGCGTCACTGCCCCTCAGCTGAGTGCACCGGTAGCAGAATTTGCGAGGGACAGCTTGTCCCCGTGTGAATTCGCAACGTCGCGATCTGGAAATAGCTCGCCGCACCAGCGGATTCTCCAGTATGGGGATTGAGATCGAAGTGGGGAAAATTGCTGCCGGAGATATCGAGTCGGATCCGATGTCCAACCGCAAAGTGGTTGGCCGTAGGAAATCCTTCAATCTCAATCTTGTAAACGCGGTCCGGTTCCAATAGCGAAGGGTATTCAAAGCTGTCGCGGAAACGTAACCGCAGAACACCATGGCAAAGATTCATCGCGAATCCCTTCGGCCACGCCTCGCTAGGCGGATAGACATCTATCAGCTTGAGCATTACATCAGCGTCGATTGCCGACGAAGACACGAAGAGAACCGCGGTGAAAGCTCCGATCAGAGCTACCGGCTCCGCCAAAGGTGCACTTTCAAATACCAGCACATCTTGCCTCTGCGCCAGCGGCTTGTAGGGTCGCCTAGCACCGAAAACCCCGTCGGCTTCGCATTGATCAAAGGCCCCGGCAACCATAACTGGAGCCCCCGACGCCGTTGCGCCTCCAATGGTCGGCACCGGATGTGTCGGGTCACAGAGGCAAGTCCTGACACTTTCGCAGCCTGTCTCGTCGCACAACCCAGCGTCATTGAGGTAAAGACGCTTGGTCTTGAGTCCGGGCAGTGGCCAGCGCCGACCTTCCAGCCAGTATCCGCCGTGCTCGAGCCTACCCGCCGCATCCTTCCCTCCCGGGCCACCACCCATGACGAAGAGTTTGACAGGATTTGCAAGATAATCGGGGACATCCAACCCCTTGAGGTGCCGATCAAACCAGGCAATCCGCAATGCCAGATAGTCAGGAGCGATCTCTCCATCGAGCGTCGAATGCGGACCGAAATCTACATTGCCGGCATAGGTGACCGACCTCTGACCATGTGTCCAAGGACCGAGAAGAAGCCGCACGCAACCTCCAGGCTGTCCGCTTGTGCCGACAAAATTGTCCACGGCTGTCTTGGCGTAGGGATCGTACCAGCCGCATAAGTGAACTGCCGGAATATCTGCAAAGCGGTCGTAAAAGCCGCGAGCATAGAGGCCTGGGCGCTGCCAGTAGGTGCTAAATCGTTCATTGCGCCATTGCTCGAACAGAACCTCTTCGTACTCTGGGGCATGCGACAGTGGCGAGCACCCCGGACGCCAGGGCATGCGGCCAAACCACTCGGCAATATCCTCATCCGCAAGCGCCTTCCTGCGCACCGGATCCGCCTGAATTTCAGGGCTCAGCAAAGCGTGCCTGTAAGCCCAGGTCGCCTGCTTGAGTTCGAACGCGCCACCTTGCCGAATGCCAGTCTCAAATGCGCTCGAAAAGCCCCCCGAATCAAGAAACATCGCACCAATTTCCGGCGGCCCAAGCGAGGCTAGAGCGGCCTGCGCGTGCGCGCCGTAGGATAGGCCGTACGTACCAATTCTGCCATTACACCAGGGTTGGTTCTTGAGCCATCGAACCGCGTCCCATCCGTCATCGGCCTCGGTCACATATTTGGCAAAGACACCTTCAGAACCATATCGACCGCGGCAATCCTGGACAGCCACGATATAACCGGCCTGCGCAAATGCGGCGGCGACCTGCGGCTTGGACAGCGGTGTCGGGGTCGCCCGCGTACGGTCGGCGGGATTGGTACCACGCTTGTCATAGGGCGTACGCTCAAGCAGAACCGGGAGGTTCGTTTGTAGTGGCCCTCCCGTCAAATTTGGCCGATAAATGTCAGTTGCCAGCTGCACGCCGTCACGCATCGGTACCATCACGTCATGGCACACCAGCACATCCGTGTTCGGCACCATTTCCCATTCTGTGCGGGACTTCATCCTGTTGCGCTCGTGTACATAGCTTCTCGTGACGATCGTCTGCTCA
>JAGWRJ010000663.1 GCA_028869725.1 Alphaproteobacteria bacterium
AGAGTCTGGTTCGGCGCAACAGATCTATCGTGATCATCTCGAGGTTGCAGGGTTGGCAGATACCTGTCCCGCCGCGCTCTGGAGCGCAGCGGGACAGGGGCTGTGACGATCCTAGAAGTGGTAGGTGACGCGCACGTCCCACATTCCAGGCACGTTGAAGTAGTCAAGACCCAGAAGGTCAGCCACGCCGTAATCGACCTGGGTGCAGTTGTGGCATTCTGCTGTGACCGAGAACGGCATGTTGTCGGGCGTGTAGGTCATACCAAGGTTGAGAAGTGTCCGCGCCTTGGTCTGCCCGCCGGTCTTCGGCCAGGAGGCAGATACGCCGGGTGTATTGGCAGTGTCGAACCACTCCCGTGCCACGAACTGCACGGATGCCGTCGGTGTCAGGGTGAAGTCATAGAGATGCCAGTTGTAACTGCCGTTCAGGGTGAGCTGAACCGGCGGGGTATAGACCGGCGTCGCAAGACTGCCATCGGCCGTCACGATGCCTGAGTCGCAATTGCCTGGAATGCCGGCGATACAGGCGGCCTGCTGGTTCTGGATCAGCTTGCTCGGACGGAAGTATGCCGCCTTGATGAGACCGAGATTGGCACTCAGCGTCAGCCTGTCGATCGGCATCCAGCTCGCATTCGCTTCAAGGC
Source organism: Alphaproteobacteria bacterium (assembly GCA_028869725.1). Lineage (GTDB taxonomy): Bacteria > Pseudomonadota > Alphaproteobacteria > Micropepsales > Micropepsaceae > Rhizomicrobium. The sequence continues at coordinate 645 of JAGWRJ010000663.1, forward strand.
CGTAGGCGAACATGTTCGCGGCGTTGGAGGTGTCAAAGGAGTGCGTATAGGGATTGTCGGACAGCAGCTGATAGTTGTTGACGTTCTCGTAGAAGGCGGTGGTGTTCAGGCGGAAGAGATTGTCCGGAGACTGATAGCGGAACCCGCTTTCATAGGACCAGACTGTTTCCGGGCCGAAATTGTTGAAGTCGACCGGATTGACACCGGTCAGACCGTTCCAGCCGCCACCCTGAAAGCCACGCGTCGCCGAGGCAAAAACCATGAGCCCGTCATTGACCTGATACTGCAGGGCAATGCGCGGGGTGAACATGGTGACATTGAGGTGGGTCGGATATCCGGCCCCCTGGATCTGCGCAGTGGTGTATCCAAGACCCGGCGCATTGGGATGGGCCACAACAGATTTGCCCTCATTGGTGATGCGCGCACCAAGGGTCAGGGTGGTCGCCTCGTTCAACTTGAAGTCACCCTGGGCGTAGGCTGCCAGCGAGGTCGATTTGTTGGTGAAGAACTGGTCGTTGAGCGGAAAGGCGAAAGTCGGGCTCAGCCCCAGCACCTGGCCATAATCGTTGTCGTTGCTCTCATGCAGATAGAAGACGCCGGCGGTATATTTGAGCCATGAACCGATCTGGCTGTTCCACTTGATTTCCTGGGAAATCTGATAGCTGCGCAGCCTCTGGGCGAGGGCGATTTCGCCGGTCGGAATATTGTCCGCGACCGGCAGGGGCCCCAGCACTGCGGCGGCAAAGTCGGCAGCGAGATTCTGATGAAGACCACGATAGCCGGTGATCAGTTCGAGCGAACTGTCGCCGAAGTGGAAGGCGAGATGCGAGGCCGCACCATAAGTGGTCACGATGACACCCTGGCCCCAGCCTGCCTTTTCACCGGTAAGATAGGGAAGCAGCGCCCCGCCTTCCTTGGAGAAGCCGCTGTAGGAAATGCGCTCTCCGTTTGGTCCCGGCTGGTTGAGGAGATTGGCCGCATCGTTGCGTTCGTAGTCGACCGACAGGTCCCAACTCATGTTCGGGATGGCGCGCGGCAGGATCGTGACCGCTTCGCGGACACCGTAATTATCAATGCCGTTCAGCCGCTGATGGGTCGAAAGATCGTGAACGTAGCCGTCCTGTGACTGGTAATAGACAGACGTCCGCGTCAGGAACTGATCGCTCAGCGGAATATCCACCGAACCGCGGGCCAGCACGCCGTTATAGGAGCCATACTGAAGACTTGCGTCGCCACCAAAGGTGTTGCCCGGCTTTTTCAGGGTGACGAGGATCGCCCCGCCGGTGGAATTGCGTCCGAACAAGGTCCCTTGCGGTCCGTTCAGCACCTGCACCTGCTGCACACCGAAAAGCGCAAAATTGTTGGCGTTCTGGCGCGCGAGATAGATACCGTCGATATAGGTACCGACCTGCGGCTCGAAGGTGGGGAAGGACTGCGTCTGCCCGAGACCACGGATGTAGTATACATTCGCCGAGGCCTGTCCCACATTGCTCGAGGCAAACATATTGGGCACCTGGGTCGCGAGTTCGCGCGTGTTGAACACCTGCGCCGCCGCCAGGGCATCCCCGGAAAAGCTGGTCACGGCAATAGGCACGTGCTGCAGGTTCTGGGTGCGCCGCTGCGCGGTCACCGTCACCGTCTCAAGTCCGCTTGAGGCGACAGGTGCAGCCACCTGCGTACTCGTTTTCGCGTTGGTTGACGTCGTCGTGGTCTGCGCCTGCACAGCAGTCTGCGCCAGCATCAGGGCGGCCGTCGACACTCCGAGCCGCGTAAGTAGCTTCCATCCCTGCTTCATAAATGCCCCTTCTCCTTGTGATCGCCCTTCTCGAGCGGAACGCCCTACTCCGGTGCGGCGACCGGACGGCGCTTTCAAATGGTATATTGATATAATCAGCATCGCTTTGTAAAGTTGTTGTATACTGAAGGGTAATTTTATTACTCAAAGTGGGGTGGATGCTCTGGGGCGCCGCCCCGGGCTTGGCCACGGGTTAAAGAGGGTAATCTAAGATGACAGCCGCTGATCAGGTTCGTCTGCCGCGCATGAGCAAAGGCAAACGTCCGGCCTTTTTTGCCGATCCGGATATGGATCAGATGATGACGTTCGTCCTGGAGCTGATGGCGGAAGTATCCACGCTACGCGATCGCCTCGACACCGTCGAGCGGCTCCTGGACAAGCAGGGCACCCTGGCCCGCGACGCCGTGGAAGCCTTCCAGGTAGATGACAAAGTGGAAGCGGAGCGTTCAAGCTGGCGCCAGGGCTTCATCAAACGTGTACTGCGCATGCATCCGGACCGCACGTGACCAGTTATCCCCATCTGTTTTCGCCGTTTTCGCTGCGCCAAAGCCAGCTCAAGAACCGGATCGTGCATGCGTCGATGTCGACGCATTATGCGCAAGGCGGGCGCGTCACCGAGGCGCTCGTCAATTATTACGTCAATCGCGCCCGTGGCGGGGCCGCGATGCTGGTCACCGAGCCAATGGGCATGCTGCCCAGCCAGAAGATCCCAAGCCGGCCCCAGGTATACAGCGGGGCCTTCCGCGATGATCTTGCCCGCTGGGCCGAGGCCGTCCGTGCCGAGGGCAGCCTGCTTCTGGGCCAGATCCAGGACAATGGCCGCGGTGTGCGCACCGGGACACGCAATCCCAGCGCCATCGGCGCTTCCGCCCTGCCCGATGATCTCAGCTGGACCGTGCCGCACGCGCTGGAGACCGAAGCCGTCGCGCGCATGATCGACGACTTCGCGCGCTCTGCGGAAATCCTCTCTGACGCCGGCTTCAGTGGCGTCGAGATCTCAGCCGGCCATGGCCACATCTTTCATCAGTTCCTGGCCAAACGTGCCAACCGTCGTACCGACCGCTATGGTGGCGACCTGAACGGCCGCGCCCGCCTCCTTCTCGAACTTATCACCGCCATCCGTCAGCGCTGCCGCCCCGATTTCATTCTTGGCGTCAAACTGCCAGCCGAAGACGGTCTTGCCGACGGGATCGACCTTAAGACCTCTGCCGCGATCACGGCCCTCGTTCATGCCACCGGCGCCGTGGACTATCTCACCTATTGCTGGGGCGCCCATGCGCATACGCTCTATGAGCATCTTCCCGACCTGCACGGGCCGCGTGCGCCCTTCGTCGAAAAAATCCATCAGCTCGGGCAATCGGCACCTGGAACCGCACTGGGCGCCCTCGGCCTCATCACCGACCCCAATGAGGGCGAGCGCATCATCCGCACCGGTCTTGCGGATCTCGTGATGCTGGGCCGGCCGCTCGTCACCGACGCGGCATGGGGCAAAAAGGCGCGTGAAGGCCGCGAATCGCAGATCCGCTACTGCGTGTCCTGCAACACCTGCTGGCACATGATCACCACCGGCAGCACTATCCAGTGCGACAACAATCCGCGCGTCGGCGCCGCCGACGAAGTCGACTGGACACCGCCGCGCGCCAATCCCGGCCGCAAGGTCGTCATCGTCGGCGCCGGAATCGCCGGACTTGAAGCGGCATGGGTCGCCGCCGCACGCGGCCATGAGGTCACCATCTTCGGCGCCTCGGCGGAGGTTGGCGGCAAGACCCGCCTGCACAGCCTGCTGCCCGGCGGCGAGAATCTGAGCAGTATCTACGACTATCAGTTCCTGGCCGCACAGCGCGCCGGTGTTCGCTTTGTGCTCGGCAAGCACGCCGACGCCGATGCCATCAAGGCCCTCGCACCAGACGTCGTCATCCTCGCCACGGGCGCCGAGCCTTCGTGGCCTGATTTCATTCCCGAAGACTATCGGGACGAAGACATCTTCCCCAACATCCGCACCATCGCTGCGCGCTTTTCCTCGGGAAGCGGTCGCCAAGGCGGCACTGCGGTCGTCTATGACCACGACCAGGGCGCCTTTACCTACGCTGCGGTCGAGCGTCTCCATGACCGATTTGATCGCGTGGTGCTTCTCACCCCGCGTGAACGGCTTGCCAGTGACGAAGCCCTCGTCACCCGCCAGGGCATCTATGTGCGCCTTTACCAGAAGGGCATCGATATTCGCACCTGCGTGACACCCCTTGCCTCCTCGCGTTTCGAGGAGGGGATCGTCAGCATCGCCAACGTGTTCAACGGCGCAGAGGACATCATCGAAGATGTCGCGCTTCTCAGCTTTGCTACCCCGCGTGTCCCCAATGACGCCCTCGCCGCGCCCTTACGTGACGCCAACATCACGGTCAGGCTGATTGGCGACTGTTACGCACCACGAACGGTGCTCTCCGCCACCCAGGAAGGCTATCGCACAGCCATGGAAATCTAAGGCAGTCCATATGTACCCCGATCTCAAAGACAAAGTTGCGATCGTCACCGGAGCAGGCCGCAAGGGCGGGCTTGGCGAGGCCATTGCCCGCAAGCTTGCCGTAAGCGGGGCTCGCCTCGTCCTTCATGACGTGAACAGCACCACGGCCAGCCTTCCCCAGGGCGCGGTCGGCAGCCATGACGAACTCACCGCCATCGCCGAGGCCTTGCGGACACTGACGCCGCATGTCTGTTGCCATACCGCCGATATGCGTGAAGAGGCTGAGGTTGCAGGACTGGTTGCCCATACCGTCAAGACGTTTGGCCGGGTTGATATCCTCGTCAA
>JAGWRJ010000664.1 GCA_028869725.1 Alphaproteobacteria bacterium
GACGCCGTTGGATCGGCGTGTTCGGAGTTGGCTCCGCTTCTGCGGCTCGTCGAGGCCCATGTTCTGGCTGGCGAGCGGCTTCATGGCGATGACACGACGGTACCGGTGCTAGCCAAGGGCAAGACCGACGTTGGGCGTTGCTGGATTTACGTCCGGGACGATAGGCCCTTCGGGGGCACAGCTCCGCCGGCGGCGATGTTCTATTACTCGCGCGACCGTAAAGGCGAACATCCCCAGGCTCATCTTGCCGAGTACGCAGGCATCCTGCAGGCGGACGCGTTCGGCGGCTACAATCAGCTCTATCTCCCCGATCGCAGGCCTGGTCCCATTTATGAAGCAGCCTGTTGGGCGCATGGAAGACGGCCATTTTTTGCGCTGGCCGATGTCGAAGCGAACGCCCGACGCAAGGCCGTCGGCAAAGCGGAGATGGCGCTGTCGCCCATTGCGATCGAGGTCGTGCGCCGGATCGATGCCCTGTTCGAGATCGAGCGCAGCATCAATGGCCGCAGTCCGCAGGAACGTCTGGAGGTCCGCCAGAGACTGAGCCGACCTGTGGTTGAGGATCTGCGCGTCTATATGCAAGAGCAGCTGGCCAGGTTGTCGCGCGGGCATGATCTCACCAAAGCCTTCAACTACATCCTGAAGCGATGGCCGAGCTTTACCCTGTTCCTCGAGGATGGGCGCGTGTGCCTGTCAAACAATGCCGCCGAACGCGGTCTGAGGGGTAGGTGGTGTCCAGAATCTTTCGCAAATTGATTTGTGATCGGTCGGCTCCCGGCTCCTGCTTAAGCGGTCTGTAGTTTCTGCTCGCTCTTTATCAATGCGTCCATGGTTAGATATCGTTTGCTTGACCAGCTCGTCCCGGCAATGTGCCTTAACCTGGCGGCCGCCAGGTTGAGGCACGATTGACCGTCCGGAAACGCGCCGACCACCCGGGTCCTGCGTCGGATCTCGCGCATCAGCCGCTCGAGCGGGTTATTGGTTCGGATCCTTCGCCAGTGTTCTTCAGGGAAGGCGTAGTAGGCGAGCGTCTCGCTGACTGTGTTGTGGACAAGGTCCGCGGCGCGCTGCAGACGCTGGCTGCGGAGCTTGTCCACAACCATCTCGGCTTTGGACTTGGCAGCCTCGATATCCTCAGCGGCGTGGATCGCCTTTAGCATTGCCGCAACTTCGCGAACCTTGGTTGTCGGTACCTGTCCAAATACGTTGCGGTACCAGTGAACGACACAGCGCTGCCAGCGCGCATCGGGAAAGAACTCGCCAGCCGATTCCATCAGGCCCATGCAGGCATCGGACACGATCAGCTGTACGCCCTTCAGGCCACGGTCCTTGAGGTGCCGTAAGAAACTGCTCCAGCCGGACTTGTCTTCCTTGGCACCCTCGCAGATGCCCAGAATCTCCCGGTAGCCGCCGGCATTGACCCCAATTGCCACCAGTAGGGAGACATTACGAACTTCTCCGGCCCAAGTGCGCTTCATGACGATGCCATCGAGGTAAACGTATGGGTGTTCGGCCGTAATCGGCTGGTTGCGCCAGGCCTCGATCCGCTCATAGATCTTTTTGTTGAGATCGCTGACCGCAGAGGGGCTTACGCGAGTGCCCCACAGAGCTTCGGTAATGTCCTCCACGCGCCGTACCGAAACCCCGGCCAGATACATCTCCATCAAGGCTTCTTCGACCGAGCTCTCGCGCCGGCGATAGCGTTCGATGATCGCCGTCTCCAAAGCCTGGCGACGGAGCTTGGGGACCTTCAGCGTGACTTCCCCGGCCTTGGTGTGCAGCTGCCGTTCGTAATGCCCCGACCGGTAATCCCGGCGCTCCCCACTGCGCTCATAACGGCCGGCGCCGACCAGGCGGTCAGCCTCGGCTTCCAAAAGCGCATTAAGGGTCTCCTCCACAGTACCCCGCACAATCCGGTCCAGGTGACCCCGAATCCGTTCATCGTCGATCTTGATGACATTGCCCAAAACCTGGCTATCATCCCCGCTCATGGTGGCTCCTCCTCTCGTTTGAATGGTCTGTCGTGGTTGACTGACACTCAAGCCCGAGTCGGGGCCGCCTACCCAATCCAATTTTGCGAAAGAAAGACTACGTCATCTCATGCGCGAGCGTCCGATCGCCGTGCTTGAGCAGCTACAAGCCACGATCGAAGGACAAAACAGCATCGTGATCTCCGTTATCACTTATTATGAGATGCTGCTCGGCACGGTCGGCAAGAATTCCTCGCCGCGTCATGCGGCGCTAGTCGATGCGTTCGTCTCTCGCCTGTCCGCCATCCTGCCTTGGGAGCGAGCTGCCGCGGAAGAAGCCATGCACATCCGCAAGGATTTGTCGTCCAAGGGAACGCCCATCGGCGGGAACGACACC
>JAGWRJ010000665.1 GCA_028869725.1 Alphaproteobacteria bacterium
CCGGCAAGCTGTCGCTGGATCACCTGCTGCAGAAATGGGTACTGCCGCGCTTCGGATGCAATACTGCGGCTAAATGATGCGCGTGTGCCTGGTTTTAAAGTAGGGGCGGGATTATGAAAGCAATCTGGAACGGCAAAGTCCTGGCGGAAAGCAATGCTACCGTCATTGTAGAAGGCAATCATTATTTCCCGCCGGAATCCATACACAAACAATACTTCCAGCCTAGCGATAAACACACCACCTGCCCCTGGAAGGGCCTGGCCAGCTATTACAACGTGGTCGTTGACGGTCAGATAAACAAGGATGCCGCCTGGTACTACCCGGATCCGAAACCCGCGGCGAAACAGATTAAAGATCGCGTGGCGTTCTGGAAAGGGGTCGAAGTGAAATGAAGTGCAGACAGTGGCGGAACCAGAATTGAATCCGGGTTCGCGCCGTACTCAATTCATGGCACAGCGCCGAACGGCGCACCATAGATAAACACCGCGAAACCAGGGCGGGCCGACGCATCCTGCTGCAACAGCGCGCTGCTCACCAGCATGCCGCCCGCGGACAATCCCATGAAGCCCAGCCGCCCGGGGGCGATGCCCCACTGCGCAGCGTGCCGGCGCACCACCTTGAGGGCCTGGAATCCGTCGGCAATCCCGTAGTTTGCAGGCCTTGTCCATGTCGAAGTTGCTCGGCAGCGCGCCTTCGAAGGTTTTTCCTGCAGGCGGTACTTGAGCACGAAAGCGGCGACACCACGCTGCTGGAGCCAGCGCGCCACTTCCGTGCCTTCGCGGTCGATGGCCAGCGCGGTGCAGGCCCCGCCCGCCCCGGCTGTCTCAGCCGGGCGGCTTCAGCCCCCCCTGTGGGACTTTCGCGGCGCCCTTGGGTAGTGCCAGCCGTTCCCCTTAAGGTGGTCGCGGTAATCCCTACCTGAAAGACAAACCGGGAGACTGCCTGCGCTTCCTGCCCGCGCGCCGCGTGCAGGCGGGCGCTCCGGCAGTTTCCCTTTCGGGAAACAACGCATCGTGGCTCGCTTCGCTCGCCACCATGCACCTATCTCCACACTCCAGTTTCACAGACCCCCCTAAGTGAATCGTTTAGTTATGGTTTAATGTATCTTGCACGATGTATTGCATGTTTATTTTAACTATGTTATACAGTGGCCATTAAACTCTCCCATGGAGGATACTGCGGTGGAAGGCGAACCAGAATTGAAAGCAATGAAGGCGGTTTACGACGCATTAAGCGAGTTAGATGAAGATGCGAAGAAACGAGTGATTGACTGGGTGATCGGAAAGTTCGCCCTGGGTCGCTCAAAGCAGAAGGCCGACCGTGGAGCAATTGGCATTCAACCGATCTCTGGCACTGGAGAAACAAACCTTGCATCCTTCTCATCAGTCGCAGACCTTTTCGCAATGACAAACCCAAAAAGCGAAGCAGACAAGGTCCTCGTGGTTGCATCCTACCTCCAAGAAGCAAAGAACCTGTCAGAGCTTACAGGCAGAGAAGTAAACAAGGAGCTAACTCATCTCGGCCATGGCGTCAAAAACATCACCGCTGCGATCAATACTCTCATGAACAAAAAACCAAAGCTGATGATTCAAACGCGCAAGGAAGGAAAGACAAAACAGGCGCAAAAAAAGTACAAGGTTACAACTGAGGGCTTGGCCGCAGCACAAAAGATGATTGGCTCGACGGAACCTGATGGAGAATGAACCAAACACTAGTATCGAGCACAGGTGAAACAAGCTCTTAAATTTAGCCGGGCGCACATGGTTAAAGGAGGCATATATGTCAGATGAAAAAGTAACGCTCAAGGTCCAGATTGGTGGGGTTTCTGTCGAGGTGTCGGGCTCCTCTGAATACGCGGAAAATAAATTAGATGAACTCATCCAAAAATACGGGCCTTCACGCAGCACGAGTCAGTCTGCACACGCATCAATCTCGACCAATGCGACGGGGAAACCATCGTCGCCAAGCGAGTTTATAAAGAAGATATCTCCAAAAAATCAGTCGGAGAAAGCGATTGTGCTTGCCTACTATCTCGAAAAGGTCAAAGGGATGGATAAGTTCACAACGGCTGACCTGACTGCGGTTGGTCGAAATGCTAAGCAACCGAAGTTTACGAATATCAGTGACACAGTAGCAAAGCAGGTGCAGCAGGGCTTGCTTATGGGTGCAGGCGATACAGAAAGTGGGCGCGCTTACGTGCTTACGACAACCGGAGAGGAATACGTAGAGAACCTGATTAATTCAAAGCACGAATGACCGCCAAGGGGCTCAGCCGTGCTCGACGAAATTAAGATTTTTAAAACTGAAATTGATTCAATCATCGCTGATATTGCTCAGTTAAAGAGCAAGACACTAAATAATCCTGAAGTCGAAGAGCGCATATGCCAGAGCTTTATCACATGGAGCCGTCTAAAAGCGCGTATTGAATCAACCGGTGTGCAGCCCGCAAAGGTGACGCAAGTTGACAACTTGCTTGAGATTGCTGCTCGAAATTCAGGCCGTAGAATTCAGAAGGCAAAATTTCGAGATCAACTTCGCAAAGCAAACAAGATTCTGACTGTCATCTATCTTGACGCTGTCCGTGCACAGGAGCCATTAGGAGTTCAAAGGATACTTGCGGAGATCCCCGACCTGCCAGACGACCTCATTCCAAAAGGGCTTGTTGGATGGATAAGTAAGATCAAAGACTTTCTGACACGGTATCCATTTGATCAAAATGTATTCGTGATGATTCGGTACGCCAATCAATCTTCAGAGACGCTGGAGAAAGTCACGGCCCGGATTCGCGCGGTGGGTGATGCTGATGGAAGGAATTTCTTTCCTGTAGTCGCAAAAGATCACGGCATTACCGACAATCTAGACAACCCAATCGCCTGCCTTTTGTGTTGTCGATACGGCGTTGTTGTTTTCGACACAGTGGAGGAACAACCTGAGTTCAACCCGAATGTGACCTACGAATTGGGTATGATGCATCTTCTCCAACGGGAATGTTTGATATTGAAAAGCTCATCAATAAAAACGATGCCCGCGGATATTTTGCAGAAGATTTACAAGCCGTTTTCGTCGTCGGGTGAGGCCGCCGATAAGGTTGAAGCCTGGCTTCGCGCCCTGAGCGCATGACACGCAGGATACGGGAATTACGCTGAATGAAAAAAAGCCTTCTTGAGCAGTTGCCGCAGATTGTCGCGGAGGGGAAGCGCCGGGCCGAGCAGATTCTGGGGGGCTTGGACGGGCGATATCGGGTTCGGCTTCAGACGAATGAGTTGGTGATTCCGTCGCGAGAGTCGAACTGGCAGGATTTGTTCAAGTCTGTTGAGCAACGCGAGCGACAATCGCAGTTTCATCAGAGCAATCCGGGCGAAGTCGGCTGGCTGAACCGGTTGATCTATGGCGACAACCTGCTGACCATGCAGGCACTGCTGGGCGGGGATGAGGAAAACGACGTCCCTTCACTTCGCAGCAAGATTGACCTGATCTACATTGACCCACCATTTGATTCAAAAACCGACTACCGGACGAGGGTTACTGTTCCCGGTGCCGAACTAGAACAAATGCCGACCGTCATCGAGCAATTTGCATATAGCGACACGTGGGCAGATGGAACTGCATCTTATCTTGCCATGATGATTCCGCGAATTGTCCTGATGAGTGAATTACTCGCTTCCACCGGCGTGCTATGCGTGCACATTGGGCCACAGGTTTCGCATTACATGAAAATCATTTTGGATGATCTTATTGGACGAGACCGATTTTTGAATGAAGTCGTTTGGCAAAGACGCCTTGGCCAATCCAATGCGGAAAGAAAAAAGATGGGGGTCGTAACTGATTCCATTTTTGTATACACGAAATCTGACGAATATGTTTTCAATCCACAATTTACGATGGAAGGTGCGGATGAATATATCAAGGAAAGATATACCAAAGTGGATGAAAAAGGACGGAGATATAAAACTGGTGATCTCGGCAATCCGGCATATCGACCGAACCTTATTTACGAATATAAAGGCCACAAGCCTCCGCCGAATGGCTGGGCAGTTTCACTCGAAACTATGAAAAGGATGGACGCAGAAGGCCGTTTGGAATTTCCAGCCAAGCCTGGAGGGCGGTTAATGAGGCGTCAGTTTTTGGATGAGTGGGAAGGGAAACCTATTCAGTCCTTGTGGGATGACATACCACCGATCAATTCACAAGCGGCTGAGCGACTTGGGTTCGATACGCAGAAACCGGAAAAATTAGTGGAAAGAGTAATAAAGATGTTCACCAACGACAATGCGCGTGTCGCAGACTTTTTTGCTGGCTCAGGTACAACTGCGGCAGTCGCCGAAAGACTCAGTCGCCGCTGGATCGTCTCCGACCTCGGCAAACCCGCCTGCATGATCATGCGCAAGCGGCTGATTGACCAGAACGCGAAGCCGTTCCTGTATCAATCCATCGGCGACTACCAGACCGAGCAGATGCGAAGCACCCTGGGCCGCACGTATCGCATCGGCGATCTGGCGCAGGTGGTGCTGGGGCTTTACGGCGCACTGCCGCTGCCGCCAGAACACAACCCAAATCGCAACCTCGGGCGGCTGGCGCAGGGCAAGACGCTGGTGTTCGTGGACTCGCCCAACAAGATGACGGGGTTGCCGACCTTGAAGAAGGCACAGGCGCTGCGCGACAGCCTCATGGGCGGCTGGGAGAAGGTTGTGGTGCTCGGCTGGAACTTCACGCCCAGCATCGGCATGGACATCACCGGTCTCAACGACGAACGGCTGGAAGTATTGGTGATCCCGCCCGATCTGCTCGACAAGCTCGCCAAGAAATCCGGCAAGAAGCTACGGCCCGACGAGGTGCGGTTCTCCTCGCTGCAATACCTCACGATCAAGCCCATCGAGCGCATGCGCGCGGATGAGACCGAATCCCTGGTGGTGAAACTTGACAACTATATTCTGCTTTCGCCGGATGCGCTGAATCTCGACGACGCCAACCGCGAGAAGTTGCAGGCGATCATTGCCAGCGATCCCCTGAGCCTCATCGAATACTGGAGCGTGGACCCGGACTTCGACGGTGTGACTTTCCGCTCCGTGTGGCAGGACTACCGCAGCAACACCGAGAACGACGCTGGCCCGCTGCGCGTGGTGCGCGAGGCGCGACTCGACAACCTGTCCGCCAAGCCCGGCCCGCGACAGGTGGCGGTGCGGGTGGTGGACGTGTTCGGGTTCGAGTCGGAGGTCATAGAAACGATATGAGCGTGAATGATCTGACCTTGGCCAAGAACCTGACCGCGCGGGTCAATGACCTGTGCGTCGGGCTGGAAACGGGGGAAGCGCCAATTCTGGAGATGGTTGCGGGCGTGACCCGCGACCTGCTCGTCTGGTGGTTCGCCCAGGGCCACATAGACGCACGGGAATACAACTACCACCCCGGTCAACGGCAGGCGATCCTGAATGCCATCTACGCGCATGAGGTGCTGAGAGCACCCCTGCCCAAAGACCTCTACGCCGAGCTTGCCGCCGATGAATTGCTCGCGTCCGCCGGATTGACCAAGGAGCTGTCGGCCGCCAAGAACGCTCACCCGAAATACTGCATGAAGATGGCGACCGGCACCGGCAAGACCTGGGTGCTGCAAGCCCTACTCATCTGGCAATACTTGAACGCCAAGCACCATGACAGACAGGACACGGGCGCGTCATTCAGCACGAATTTTCTCATCGTCGCGCCGGGGCTCATCGTTTACGACCGGCTGCTGGATGCGTTCCTCGGCAAAGAACACGAGGGCGAGCGGAATTTCGAGACCTCCGATCTGGCGAAGTATCAGAGCCTGTTCGTACCCGACACCTACCGACTGGAAATCTTCAGTTTTGTGCAGAGCGCCATTGCCACGAAGGAAGAGATTGGACGGAAAGTGACGGGCGGCGGTTTGATCGCCATCACCAACTGGCATTTGCTGGCTGGGTTGGAGGAAGTCCTCAATGAAGAGGCCGTTGTAGACCCCGGTCAGGCCATCGAGCCGGATCAGGTTGTTGAGTCGGTGTTTCCTCTCCGTCCGGGAAAATCTGCAGGTAACGATCTGAACCAGTTGGATCAAAACTACGTGCGCGGCAGCGAGCTGCAATATCTTGCCAATCTGGAGAGCCTCGTCGTGTTCAATGACGAAGCGCACCACATCCATGCAGTCAAAAAGGCGGACGAAAACACCGAAGTTGAGTGGCAGAAAAGCCTGATCTATATCGCCGAGGGCAAGGGAAAGCATTTTGTGCAGGTGGATTTCTCCGCCACGCCTTACAACCAGATCGGTTCAGGCAAGAGCCTCACCAAGGCGATGTTTCCGCACATCGTGGTGGACTTCGACCTCAAGACCGCGATGCGGGCCGGGCTAGTCAAGTCGCTGGTACTCGACAAGCGCAAGGAAATAGCCAGCCTCGAATTCGACTTCAAGGCGGAACGCGACGAAAAAGGCAACGTAATCGGCTTGTCGGACGGTCAGCGTGTGATGTTGCGAGCCGGGCTTACCAAATTGAAGAAACTGGAGGAGGACTTTGCCCGGCTCGATCAGAATCGCCGCCCGAAAATGATGGTGATGTGCGAGGACACGGAGGTGACGCCCTACGTGGAGGAGTTCTTCCGTGCCGAGGGATTGAGCGATGAAGAATTTCTGCGGGTGGACTCCGGGAAGAAAGGCGAACTGAAGAAAGACGACTGGGACCGCGTGCGCGAGCGCTTGTTCGACGTGGACCGGCACCCGCAGCCTCGCGTCATCATCTCCGTGCTGATGCTGCGTGAGGGATTCGACGTAAACAATATCTGCGTCATCGTGCCGCTCCGTTCCACGCAAGCACAGATTCTGCTGGAGCAGACTATCGGCCGCGGGTTGCGGTTGATGTGGCGCGAGAGTGAATACGCCGATACTAAAACCGAGAACCGGCAACTCATCCGGCAAGGCAAGGAGCCCAGCAGTCTGATAGATGTTCTGAGCATCATCGAACACCCTGCCTTCATGGAATTCTATGCCGAACTCATGAAGGAAGGTCTTATCGGTGAGATGACCGACGAAGCGCCCGGGGGCGGTGCGACCGGAGATCTGATTTCCGTGGGTCTGCGGGAAGGGTACGAAGAATACGATATCGCCATTCCATTCATTCTCGAAGAGGAAGAAGAGACAGTTTCACGAAAGGATATTGCGCTGGAGAAACTGGCTCCATTCGATGGATTCACACTCGCCCAGCTAAAGAACCTGGTCGGGAAAGGTGACAAGTTCACGTCGCACGACGTGGAAACCGGAAAGATGTTCGGCGACTACCGAGTTGACGGCGGGGTCATGACCGCGACCGGCTATAACGACTACATTGCGCGGCTGGTCAACCGCGTGAGCTTGATGCTGACCGAGCCATTGACCGAGAGCAAGCGCAGCTACGCCAATATGACGAAATTCCCCTACATGCAGATCGAGAAGCCGAAGCTGGCGGGGCTCGCTGATCGTTACATCCGGCAGCGCCTTTTCAGCGTCGAGTTTGCGCCTCTGGAGGATGAAAACTGGCGTATGTTGCTTCTCGACTCTGTGGCAACTCACGTCATCACTCAGCTCGCTCGGGCGATCATGGCGGCGGAAGAAACCCGCATCGAGGGCGAGACGGTGGTCAATCACCGTTACCTTTCCGAAGTGGGGAAACTTTCGATGCGCGAGTCATTCTCGATGGAAGTGGTCAAGTGCATCTATTCAAGGC
>JAGWRJ010000666.1 GCA_028869725.1 Alphaproteobacteria bacterium
CAGCATCAACGTGCGGCAGATGATCGGGTACGGTGTTGCGTTCGCCGTCACTGGCGAGCATCTGCTTTACCCGCCAGTTCCATTCACGGGTATAGATCGCCCTGAAGCGGGCGTCAGCGCTCTGCACCGTGTCGGCGTTCGCACCGCCGATCACCCCGACAGCAACAAGAACAGCTCCAACACCGCAGATGCATAGCTTTCCTACCTGCACGACAGCCCCTCACAAACCCTCAAACACAGGCTATGCCACCGGCGCGTGAGGCGGGAGTTGCTCCACCACACAAAAGCGTGAGCCTACTTGTTCAACATCTCCCCTGCGGCTTCAGCCTTGGATTTTTCGCGGAGCAGAGGCTTCCCTCCAGTTCAAAGCTCGCTCAAGACCCGAGCTCTGTCTTCCAGGCACGTAGACGCGGCGTTCCGACGCAAAATATTGATCGCAGCGTGTGATTGGCATCGGCACACACGCCGCGCCGGCGACAGGCAAGGGCTGCCTTTCTCGTGCGGCTCTGTCTGCCCAGGATTGGTCAGTAGCTACAGTCCGTTCGGGTCAGGCAGGATCGGTCTTGCGCAGGTATGCCTCGCGTTCGTCGCGCGTGCAGACAAGGGTAAACTCGAAGCCGCCAGCGCTCGGCAGGAATGCTTCGCTTGAGAACAGCCTTGAGCCGGAAGCTGCGCTGCGGCTCCCTGGCACGTGCCCTGGCCGGCACCATGATGCTTCTGGTTTCAGGTTTTCGGGAACTGTCATCCGGACGCGCGGGGCCACCCACGTCAGACAACGTCCTCATATCGGATAGGAGTGGTACAGCTGGTCCGGGTCGAACGGACGACCTCCGGATCCACAATCCGGCGCTCTAACCAACTGAGCTACAGCTGCACACCGCGGCGCCAGGGCGCCCCGTAAGGTCGGGGGAACCTAGGAGCGAATATGCCGAAAATCAAGCGCCGCAGGGCGCAAAACTCGGTGCATGCAGGAAGGTTCCGCCCGACCCTGGCAGATAATCGGGGATCGGGCCCTGATGGCAGCGGTTGAGGCAGATATCCGGCTCGGGTAGGCTTTTCAGCCAACCACAGGCCCTCTGATAAACCCCATGCGCCGCATTGCTCTCATTTCCGCCGCTGTAATCGTCGCCCTCATCGGCATTGCCCTGATCGTGCCCTACTTTATTCCTGCCAGCGCTTACAAGGGGCGTATTGAGGCAGCAGCAAAGGCTGTAACCGGGCGCCAACTGGTCATCGCAGGACCGGTGCGCTTTTCGGTGTTTCCGGTACTCGGTATCGCGGCAGAAAATGTACGTCTGATAAATGCGCCTGGCGCCCCTGGAGGTCGCGATTTCGTTTCAATGCAGGACCTCGCAGCTGGCGTCCGCCTCTGGCCACTCCTTTCGGGAAAAGTCGAAATCACCGCAATCACCTTCGACCGCCCGATCATTCACCTTGCAGTAGACGCAAAGGGCCAGGCCAACTGGACGATGCCTGCGGGCAGCGCGAGCAGTCCGTCCACAACCTTTAACGGAAAGGGCGGCAGCCTGACGCCCCAGTTCTCCGGCATTTCCATCTCAAACGGAACGGTCATTTATGATGATGCAGAAACTAACGTTCATCGGCGCCTGAGCCATATCGAGCTCAATATTGCGCTGACCCGACTTGATGCACCGATACGGGTTTCGGGCAGCTTCACCGCAAAGGGTCAGAAGATCGGGCTCGATGGCCGCATGTCCTCGCTTGTCGCGCTGCGTAGTGGCGCTCCGACCGAGGCGGACCTCTCGATCACCTCACCGCTCATCGAAGCCGGCTTCAAAGGAACGCTCGCCCGCAACGCCAGCTCAGGAGAAATCAAGCTCGTCACGCCCAATGTCGCACAGCTGCTCGCTTGGGCGGGCAAGCCGCTGGCAGCAGCCGCCCATCTAGGCCATCTTTCGCTGCAGGCCCAGCTTAGTGCCAAAGGCTCACGCGAAAGCCTTCGTGCGCTCAAGCTCGTAACGGGATCCATGACCATCGCCGGCGATCTGACCTATGACGGCACAGGCACGGTACCGAAGATCTCCGGCAATCTGAATGCCGACAATCTTGACCTCAACACTTTCATGACCAGTCCGGCCGCTGGTGCAGCCTCCCCTGCTGGCGCGAAGACGGCCCAGTCTGCCGGCTGGAGCAGGACGCCGCTCAATCTCAGTCTGCTGGAGGCAGCAGATGCAGATCTCACGCTCAGTGCCCAGCATGTCGAACTGCGCAATCTGAAGCTCGGCACCACGCGCATGCAGGTTCGTCTGAACGGAGGAAAACTTGTCGCAACTCTCAATCCGGTTTCGCTCTATGGCGGCAGCGGACAGTTACAGCTTGCCATCAGTCAGGACCATGGCGCTGCCAGCCTTGCGAGCAATTTTGCTCTGGCCAATGTCGAGGCAAGGCCGCTACTGCATGATGCTCTTGCAGTAGACCATATTGAGGGCATCGCAGATCTTTCCTACAGCGTGACCGCGCGTGGCCAGAGCCCTGATGCCATCATGCACGCGCTTGCTGGCAATGGTCGCATAGAGTTTCGCAACGGACGCATCCGAGGAGTGAATCTGCTACGCGTCGCCCAGGAACTCTCAACCGTACTGGGCAGAACCGGAATTTCCGCAGGCAGCCAGCAATCGACGCAATTTTCCACGATGGGCGGTAGTTTTGTCATCGCCAACGGCATCATGACCAACCACGATTTCCATCTTGAAAGTCCACTGCTGCGCATGACCGGGGCTGGTACCATCGATCTGGGCGACCAAACCCTCGACTTTGTGGTCAAGCCGCTCGCTCTGACCTCTCTGTCCCGCTCGGGTGTCGGCGTGCCATTCCGCATCCATGGCCCATGGACGCATCTCACCTACACTCCGGATCTTTCCGGCGTGGCAGGAAGCATCCTCAACAGTGTCGCCCACGGCGGCGTCTCCACCAAGAGCGTGCTGCAGGGCCTCATGGGTGCAAACCAGGGGGGCAATAAGAGCCCCCCCACGCAGAAGAAGGTCAAGCCGCTGCAGCTGTTGCAGGGGCTGTTCGGCGGACACTGAGACCTGTTCAGGCCGCCGGCAAAGCCGCCCGTGCGGCACGGTACTCAGCTTCAAGGCGATCGATCAGCTCGCCGACACTGGGTGTATCGCTGATCTGCCCGACACCCTGTCCGGCGCCCCAGATATCACGCCAGGCTTTCTGCTTCATGTTGCCGCCCGAGCCAAAATTCATCTTGGATTTGTCCGACTGAGGAAGATTGTCGGGATCAAGGCCGGCGGCGGCGATCGAGCTGCGCAGATAGTTACCGTGAACCCCGGTAAAAAGGTTGGTGTAAACGATCTCCCCGCCACCATCTGCTTCTACGAGCGCCCGCTTGTAGGCCGCATCCGCATTGGCTTCGATTGTGGCGATGAAGCGCGTCCCGACATAGGCAAGATCCGCTCCCAAAGCCTGAGCTGCCAGAATTGAGCTTCCACTTGCAATTGAGCCCGACAGCGCAATCGGGCCCTGCCAGAATTTGCGCAGCTCCGGGACAAGCGCGAACGGGCTCAATGTGCCGGCATGGCCACCCGCGCCGGTGCAGACTGCAATCAGGCCATCAACGCCTTCGTCAACCGCCTTTTTGGCGTGCCGGATGTTGATGATGTCGTGAAACACCAGCCCACCATAGGAATGGGCAGCGTCGACCACCTTCTTGGGCGCCCGCAGTGAGGTGATGATGATCGGTACCTTGAATTCGGTGCAGATTTCCACGTCCTGGTCGAGGCGATCGTTGGACGCGTGACATATCTGATTGACCGCGAAAGGAGCAGCTCGACGGCCAGTTTCTGCCTCATATTGCGCAAGCTCGTTCTGGATCTGGGCAATCCAGTCGCGCAGCTTCTCGGCCGGACGGGCATTGAGGGCAGGAAACGAACCAACGATACCGGCTTTGCACTGCGCAATGACGAGCTCCGGCCCGGACACAATAAAGAGTGGCGAACCGATCACTGGCAGGC
>JAGWRJ010000667.1 GCA_028869725.1 Alphaproteobacteria bacterium
CAGGTCCATGACATCGCCGATCCGCGTCAATCCCAGATGACGCAGTGTGGCAGCGGTCTGTGCTGAGATGCGCAAGGCGGCAACCGGCAGAGCGCAAAGGGCCTGGGTCTGGGTGGTACTGTCGACGATGATCTGCGCTTTGCCGCCATGACGGCAAAGCGCATGCGCAGCTCCGATGCTGTCGGCCATCGCCAGGCGTGCGGTCAGACCGAGCCGCGCCAGTGCCTCGGTCATGCAGCGCAGCAAGGCGGCTTCGCCACCGAACAGATGTGCACAGCCGGTCATGTCGAAGGTCAGACCGGTTGCACCGGCGTCGATCTCGGGCCAGGGCGCGACATAAGGCGAAAAGCGTGTGCACCACAGGCTGAGCTCTCTCAGTCTGGCCTGTTCCCGCGCTCGGTTGACGGGTGCGGTGACAAGTGTGGGCACGCGTGCCCGCGCATCACCGAGCAGTTGACCGGCATAAAGACCGAGCCGCCTGGCCACAGGGCTCGGTGCATCGAGATGCCAGCCGCCACTGGTCAGCGCCACCAGCGCAAAAGGTTCAGGCGGCGGACAAGGTTGGGTCTTGCGCCGGGACTCGATGCTGAAGGCCGGCAGGAAGGCGCAGACATAGCGCGGCATGATCCCATTCCACTACCCAGGTGCCGGGTTTGCCTGCGCGCACCCGTTCGAGGGCGACGGCAAACCGGGGTGCTCCCAGAAAACCAAGGCTGTCGGTTGCAGCTCTTTGCGGCTGGATACGCCAACGCGTCACGGCCGCGCTCACCTCATGGTCCTGGTGTGCGCGCAGGAGAAAGAGTGGCGTTGACCCGGTCTCGGCGGCCAGGTGCAGGCGCCGGCTCGCTGTCAGATCCATACCGGCGGGTCGTGTGCCGATCACCGCGCCCACGGCTCCTGCGCGCAAAACCTCTTCTAGTGCCCACAGCTGTTCCTGGGTGCTGGCACAGCGCAGGAAGACGAAGGCACCAGGGTCGAGCCCAAAAGCCTTCATGCCAGGCCCGTAAGGCTGGCCGAAATCGCCATGGCGCGGCAGTACCCAGACCAGGGGCCGGCTCCCGGCTGCGATCGCTGCCAGCGCCAGCAAGAAACCCATCGCCGCGGGCGTGGCCGCATGGTCGGCGGCGGCGACTTCATGCATGGCTCCCCGGATCAGGCCACCTTGCAGACAGGTATCGATCGGCGCGCAGCCCAGGGCGTGACGCGCACGCTCGGACTGCACCATCAAGGGCGCAACCAGCCGCTGCGCCGCGGCGAGCCTCGCCCGACGGTCCTCCATAGGTCACTCCGTTCCTAATTCGTTCTCATAGCATCACGGTCGGCCCGCTGAGTCAATCTCAGGCCGTCCAGGGGGCTGAGCCGGCCCCATAGGCATCGATGGCGGCAAAGAGCGCCCGCACTGCCGCGCGCTCCTCTTCGCTGAGTTCGGGGCGCCAGATGTCGAACAGCAGGATGACCCGGGTCTCATCGCTGTTGTTCCAGGCTTCATGCTCCATCGTATCATCGAAGACCCAGGCCTTGCCCTCGCGCCAGGAGCGCACGTCATTGCCGACGCGAAATCCGCAGCCTTCCGGCACAATCAGCGGCAGATGGCAGATCAGCCGCGTGTTGACGAAGCCATGATGGGCAGGAATGCGTGCCTTGCCTCTGAGCAGGGAGAACAGGGCTGTGGGAGTGCGCCCCTCGATCTGGGGCATGGGCACCTGGGACAGTACGGCCATGGTCCTGGGACAGCGTGCGGCATTCTTCTCCTGCAGCACGCCGTTCTTCCAGAAATAGAATGCGCTCCAGTCCGGATTGCCGAGCATGCCGTGCTGCGGGTTGAAGGGGCGATTGGGATCACCCTCCACATACGGCACGAAGGCTCCATCTTCCTCCAGCACCGCCAGCAGTTCTGCACGGATATCGGCCGTGGCGGCTTCGACCTGATCGAGCCATTCGAACTGGCGCCTTGGGTAGAATTGCAGCTGTGGCAGGCCAGGAAAAAAATAGAACTGGGGCGCCTGCAGATAGATCTTCTTTTTGCCGAACATCAGATCGAGCGAAAGCGCAAACCGGCTGGGCTCGTCGCCGCCCAACTGTCCGGCCATCGTCGTGCGCAAATGCGCCTCATAGGCTGCCTCGTAATTTTTGAGCGCGTTCTGCGCCCGGGTCAGTCCATCGATGAGGTCAGATGGCAAGGGGCCGGCCCGGCCAGCTGCCTTCAGCGCGGCACTATAGAAACTTGCGGCGCTGCGGGTGTCGCCCTGACGATCGAGAATGTCACCGCGAAGAATGAGTGCCCGCAAATTATAGGGATCGCGGGCAAGCGCCCTGTCGAGCGTGTCGCAGGCTGTCTGCCAGTCGCCGAGATTGTTGCAGGCCATGGCCAGCCCAAACAGCGTTGTGCTGTCCTGGGCTCCACCCGCAATCGCCGCTTCAAAGGCTTTGCGCGCGGCCTGCGCATCACCGCGGCGTAATGCCTCCATTCCTGACAGACCCGTCGCCGACACGCGCTGCTCCCCAGATGTAAGCCGTGGATGCAGACGATGAAAACGGCGAAGATGTCGAAG
>JAGWRJ010000668.1 GCA_028869725.1 Alphaproteobacteria bacterium
AAGCCATACACCTCACCGCGGCCTACCTTGAAACTGACGTGATCGACCGCAACGAAGTCACCAAAGCGACGAAGCAGGTCCCGTACTTCCACCGCGACTGCGCCACGCTGGAGCGAAAGCGCGGCCTGCACCGCCGATACCCGGGCTCGCGGCGTGCCTGCCAGGAGGGTCATGAAGCCATCTTCAAAGGAGGGCGTCACCGCATCGGCCTTTGGACTGCGGAAGATAGTCCGAACCCGTCCTCCCTGGGGCACTGCGTCAATAACGTCATCTGCATCAAGAAGCCGGGCCTGGAGATCGCGCGCCGCCTCACCGGGGGACGGATCGCGCAGAACGACGCATCCCTGCGCCCTATCAGCGATACTCCCTGGCGTGCCCTGCGCCAGAACTCTGCCGCCGCGCAGGACGATTGCCTGCTGGCAGCGCTCTGCCTCGTCAAGATAGGAGGTGGCTATAAGTGCGGAGATCCCCGCCTCGGCAAGATTCGCGATGATCTGCCAGAGTTCATGACGCGACAACGGATCGACGCCGGCTGTCGGCTCATCCAGAAGCAAAAGATCGGGCGACTGAATGAGTGCGCAGGCCAGACCCAGTTTCTGTTTCATGCCCCCGGAGAGTTGGCCGGCGAGCCGATTGAGGAACGGCGCCAGGGCGGTCATGTCGAGCAGGGCCTTATAGCGTTCGCGCCGTGCGCTCCGGGCTATGCCGTGCAAGTCCGCGTAGAGATCCAGATTCTCCTGTACCGTAAGATCGTCATAGAGCCCGAAGCGCTGCGGCATATAGGCGACACGATCCTGAACCGCCTGAGGCGCGCGTGCCACGTCGATGCCAAGCACCAGAAGCTGTCCTGCGTCAGGCGGCAACAGCCCTGCCATCAGGCGCAGCAGGGTCGTCTTTCCTGCACCGTCAGGTCCGACAAGTGCAGCAAGTGTTCCCCGCGACACACTCAGGGATACGCCATCCAGCGCAAGTACGGGTGGTGCACGGCCCTGACGCAGACGTTTGGTGAGGCCGTCTGCATAAATAACGGCCTGCGGCGCACTCATTGTCGTGCCCGCGCCAGTGGCACGATGACTGTTGCAGGCATACCCAGACGCAGAACATCATCCGGATCCTTGACAAAGACCCGAACCTCATAGACGAGGCTCGTGCGCAGCTCGGCGGTTTCAACGGATTTGGGCGTAAACTCAGCCACCGGAGAGATGAAGCCGACCCAGCCTGCGAGGCGCCGTCCGGGCAGACCGTCGACTTCAACCCAGGCCTTCTGTCCAGGATGAAGCAAAGGCAGATCAGTTTCCTCAGCGTAGACGCGTACCCATTTGGGGTTGGTGATTGCAAGTGACAGGACGGGTGTCTGGGGCGAGGCCATATCACCGGGCTCCAGCAGTCGCGTGCGCACCGTGGCAGAGGTTGGTGCAAAAAGTACGGCATCTGCAAGCTGCGCCTTCAGAAGCGTCAGTTGCGCTGCGTCGGCATCAACACGGGCTTTGGCAACCGCATCGGCGGCCCGCGCATTGTCAAGGTCCTGCGCACTGATCGCACTGCCATGCGAGGTCCTCCACAGGCTCTCAGCACGGCGCCATTGACGCGCAGTATTCGCGGCATTGACCTTATCAAGCTGCAACGTTGCTGCCGCCACCTGAACCTGGGGCACAAGACGGCTCGTATCCAGACGGGCAAGCACTTCGCCGCGATGAACCCGGTCGCCTTCCTGAACAGTGATGGTCGATATGCGTTCGCTATTGTTGAAGGCAAGGTCGATCTCGCGCAGATCGACGTTGCCGTAGAGGGTCAGAGCGTGACGCGGAGGTGGCACAAACAGCTGATGCCAGCCAAACCAGATTCCGGCACCTGCCACGACGACAAGAAGAAGGGCAACTACGCGTTTCATATCCGAAGGCCGGCCGCTCCGATATCAGAATAGCGGCGCAAGGGACCTCTCCCTTGACCTGAATCAGCCTTGCCTCGAAAGCTTGACTTCCATCAAGATGCTGCCCCGCCCCTTGTGAGACGAGGTCTTCTACATTGCGACGGGGAAATCAGAACATGACACGACTGTTATCCCATCGCCCGTTCCGGGCACAGGACATCAACGCGACGGTACTCGGCGTTGTCTCCAGCACGCATGACGTGGAAGGTGGTGGTACCACTTACGACAACCTCCAACCGGTGCGCGCAAACAGGTAACGCCCAGAACACGCGACGTCATATGTTCACAGTGTCTCCTGGGGCTAAATCATGGCACTTGATCTGACATTTCTCGGTGGAGCTGGAACGGTTACCGGCTCAAAATATCTGCTGCAGGACGGCAAGACCCGTCTTCTCGTTGACTGCGGGCTCTTTCAGGGTCTCAAGCAGTTGCGACTGAAGAACTGGGCACACTTTCCGATTCCTCCTGCGAGCATTGCCGCCGTCCTCGTCACCCACGCGCACATTGATCATACCGGTTACCTGCCCTTGCTCGTACGCAACGGATTTTCCGGGCCCATCTACTGTAGCGAGGCGACTGCGGACCTGTGCGGAATCATGCTTCCCGATGCAGCCCATTTGCAGGAAAAGGATGCGGAGTTTGCCAATCGGCGTGGCTTCTCAAAGCACAAACCTGCGCTGCCGCTG
>JAGWRJ010000669.1 GCA_028869725.1 Alphaproteobacteria bacterium
CGGCATGGGCGGTGATCCGGGCCGGGTGATAAATATCGGATCCGTTGCCGGCACCAAGACTGAGCGTCTCCATGCTTACAGCTATGCTGCAAGCAAGGCCGCTATCCACATGATGAGCCGGGACTTGGCCGGCGATCTAGCTGAGCGTCACATTACGGTCAATACCGTCGTCCCCGGCTATTTTCCGACCAAGATGACGGCCCATATGCGCCACGACGATATCGTAGATCCTACCTTACTAGCCCACATCCCGCTTAAGCGACTTGGCGAGCCTGATGATATTGCCGGCATCATCGTGTTCTTGGCCTCGCGCGCCGGTGCTTATATCACGGGTGCGCAGATCCCCGTGGACGGTGGATTGGTCGGCTGCGGCTGATCACGAGCGCCAGGGTACCAGCCTTATCCTAACTTGCGTTCGTCCAGCCCTAACCCGCGTCCGATGATCTCCTTCATGATTTCGGAGGTACCGGCGAAAATTCGGGTGACGCGCGCATCGGTGAAAAGCCGGCTGATGCGATATTCTTCCATGTAACCAGCTCCGCCGTGGAGTTGAACGCAGGCGTCGACTACCTTGCCCTCCAGTTCGCTCGCGAGCAGTTTACATTTTGCGGCATCATCACCCATCAATTCATTCGCGTTGTGGAGTAGCACGCATTGGTCAATGAAGCTTTGCACTGCATCGAGTTGTGCACGTAAGTCTGCCAACACAAACCGCGTATTCTGGAAGGCTCCTATCGGCTTTCCGAACGCCCGGCGCTCCTTGACAAAATCCAGCGTAATGTCGAATGCCGTTTGTGCAGCTGCCATCGAGCCAACCGCTGCAACAAGACGCTCGCTCGCAAGGAATCGGGTGAGGTACCGAAACCCTTCGGTGGGCGTACCCAGAAGGTTGGCCTTTGGAACTTGGACATCCGAAAAGAACAGTTCGGATGTATCCTGAGCAGAAAGTCCCATTTTCTTGAGCCGCTTGCCGCGAGCAAAGCCTTCCATGCCCGCTTCGACCACAAACAGACCAATCCCATGACGCGAACTAGGATCGGTACGCGCAGCCACGACAATCAAGTCGGCGATCTGGCCATTGGAAATATAGGTCTTGGAGCCGTTAAGTAGCCAATAGGAACCCCGGTCCTCGGCGCGCGTCTTCATACCAGCGAGGTCACTGCCGGCCATCGGCTCCGTCATGGCGACGGCAAGGATCTTGTCGCCCCGGACGCAATCGGGCAACCAACGCATTTTCTGCTCATCGGTCCCCAGCGCGTCTATGTAAGGCGCCACGAGATTCGAATGCAGATTGATATAAAAGCCAATTTCACCATGAGAAATATTCTCTTCGATGATAATCTGGCTGAAGCGGAAATCGGCGACGCCCGCACCTCCATATTTCTCATCGGCCCAGGTTAGCAGGAGCCCCTGATCTCCGGCCTTGCGGTAGATTTCGCGGTCGACAAAACCCTGTTGGCGCCAACGCTCGCCATGCGGCGCCACCTCTTTTTCGAAGAAGCGGCGCACATGGCTACGGAACTGTTCGTGCTCAGGTTCAAAAATTACGCGGCGCATCGGGGACCTGCGGTCGCGGCTTGGTAAAAGCCTTCACCGCGCTTGGCCTTGTCGCGCAGCAATCCTGAAGGCGAGAAGCGAGCGCCATAACGTTGCGCTAAGCGGTCGGCCTCGCGCACAAAGTTCGCAATTCCGACGGTTTCGATATAGCTAATGGTTCCTCCCGTCCAAGTCGGGAACCCCCAGCCATATACGGCCCCAAGATCAGCGTCCTGTGGGGTCTGAAGCACACCCTCCTCCAAACACCGCACCGTCTCTATTGCCTGGATATAGAGGAAACGTCGCTTGAGGTCTTCGATGTTGTAGTCGGAAGTCTGTGGAAAATGCTGGGTAAGTCCCGCCCAAAGATGCTTCTTGCCGTCTTTAGGGTAATCGTAGAAACCACCGCCGGACTTGCGCCCGCCCCTGCCGACCTCGTCGCGCATCTTGCGCAATACGGTCACGCCGGCAGGAGGAACGTATTTATCACCTTCTTGTTCAATGGCTTGGTCAACGATTTTGAGCGGTAACTCAAAGCTAAGTTCATCAAGCAGGGCCAACGACCCCACAGGCATCCCCACCGCCTTTGCTGCATTTTCGATAACCGCCGGGGGCACGCCCTCGCCCAGCATCGCCGCGCCTTCATGGATCAACGTCTGGAATACACGACTCGTATAAAAGCCGCGACTGTCGCTGACGACGATCGGCGTTTTGCGCAGTTGGGCAATGAAGTCGAGCGCCTTTGCCAAGGTCGCTTGACTGGTCTTCTTCCCAACAATGACTTCAGTCAGGTTCATCCGATCGACAGGCGAGAAGAAATGAATGCCGATAAATTGCTCTGGTCGCCGCGACGCCTTAGCAAGTTCTGAGATCGGCAGGGTCGAGGTATTGGATGCAAACACCGCGCTCTCGGGGATCACGGCCTCAGCCCGGCGTGTGGTATCCGCCTTAATATTAATATCCTCGAACACCGCCTCGACCACCATGTCCACGCCCTCTAGCCGCCCGAAGTCGTCGGTAGGCGTGATTCTCCCAAGTACCTCCTCGACGCTGGCCTGGGTCCGTCGGCCCTTGTCGACCTCCTTGCTCATCACCTTCAATGAGTAGGCTTTTCCTTTTTCGGCGGTTGCAAGATCGCGGTCCAACAGTACCACGTCTATGCCTGCGAGCGCGGAGACCAGCGCAATACCGCCGCCCATCATGCCTGCGCCAAGAATGCCGATCTTCTTTACTTTGGACTGGGAAAATGCTGCAGGGCGGCCCGCACCTTTTTCCGCAGCCAGTTTGGAAATGAAGGTTGTCCGAATAATGTTGCGCGCAACGGGGTCGGTCAAAAGTTTGGCAAAGTACTTGGATTCTACCGACAACGCCCGCTCGAAGGGGAGCTGCACGCCTTCAAATACGCATGAAAGTATGGCTGGAGGTGAAGGAAAGTTGTAGCCAGACTTGCCGGCGATGCCCGCCACCGCGGCCGAATACATCGCGGCTGCTTCCGGAATGAGAAGTCCACGGCTCTCAGGGATAGAGTAACCCTTCTTATCCCACGGCTTTATCGGATCAGGCGCGCTGGCCAGCCAAGCCTTGGCCCGGGCAAGCAAATCGGCCGCTGGCGCAACCTCGTCAATAATCTTGAGTTTGAGGGCTTCACTCGGCTGGACGCTGCGCCCGCTTAACAAGAGATCCAACGCGACCTTGACGCCGGCGATACGAGGTAGGCGCTGGGTGCCGCCTGAGCCTGGCAACAGCCCGACATTGACTTCAGGCAGACCAATCACAGCCTTGGGATCATCGACCACAATCCGGCGGTGACAAGCCAGTGCGAGTTCGAAGCCACCTCCGAGTGCTAAACCGTTGACAGCAGCCACCCATGGCTTGCCGCAGGTTTCGATCGACCGATGCATTTTGGTTGCACGCTGGCTATAGGCATAGGCCTCGGCGCGCGTCATCTGGCAGAAGCCGTCCACCAACTTCTTCAAATCGGCACCTGCCATAAACGCCTTTTTCGCAGAAGTGAGGACTACCCCCTTGATGGCTGCATCGGCCGTAATCTGAGCGATTGCGGCCTCCATCTCGGCCAACCAAGCCTCGGAGACGAGGTTCATCGACTCGTCTGCATGGTCCATGCTGAGAACAGCAATACCATCGCTGCCGACAGCGATTGAAATGTGACGCATATTTCTTCCTCGCACTCAGACCCGTTCAATGATCGTGGCAGTGCCCAGACCATTACCTGCACACAATGTTACCAGGCCAGTAGACAGGTCTCGCCGCTCCAGTTCGTCGAGCAGCGTCCCCAGGATCATCGCCCCTGTGGCACCCAACGGATGCCCCATCGCGATAGCTCCGCCGCAGACATTGACCTTGTCATGATGGATGTCCATGGCTTGCATATAGCGCAAGACCACGCTGGCAAAAGCCTCGTTGATCTCGAAAAGGTC
>JAGWRJ010000670.1 GCA_028869725.1 Alphaproteobacteria bacterium
ACCGCAATATCCTCGAAGCTGGCAACAAAGCCAACCTCGTTGATGGGCTCATCGTATTCCTGCATGAATTTGTAGCTCTTGGTGGAGCCCTCATGATCATTGAAGGTGACGCAGGGGCTGATCACATCGAGCATCACGGTTCCCTTGTGCGCAATGGCAGCCTTGAGCATGGAAAGAAGCTGCTTCTTGTCGCCCGAGAACGAACGACCGACAAATGTGGCGCCGAGTTGAATCGCCAGGGCGCAGGTGTCGATCGCAGGCAGATCGTTGATGACGCCAGTCTTCAACTTGGAGCCAAGATCGGCCGTCGCAGAGAACTGTCCCTTTGTAAGCCCGTACACGCCGTTGTCTTCAATGATGTAAATCATGGGCAGATTGCGGCGCAGAAGATGCACGAACTGGCCCATGCCGATCGAAGCCGTGTCGCCGTCTCCGGAAACACCGAGGGTGATCATCTGATGATTGCCAAGGATGGCTCCGGTGGACACGGACGGCATGCGGCCATGGACGCTGTTAAAGCTGTGCGACCGGCTCATGAAGTAGGCCGGGCTCTTGGACGAGCAGCCAATCCCGCTCATCTTCATGACGCGCTCCGGCTCAACTCCCATTTCGAACATGGCGTCGATGATGCGTTCAGAGATCGCATTATGTCCACAACCGGCGCAGAGCGTCGATTTTCCGCCGCGGTAGTCGAGGATGGGAAGGCCAATCCGGTTGACTTTAGGTGTGGGTGCTGCGGTTGCCATTACAGGCCCTCCTTGGCGACGAACTCGTCCGTGATGGTGCGCGCGTCGAGCGGCAACCCGTTGTAGTGCAGAATACTGCGCAGCTTGGTTACCTGGTCCGCAGGCAGGTCCAGTTTCAACAGACTGGCGAGTTGAGCATCGCGATCCTGCTCGACGATGTAGACACGCTCATGAGATGCCACAAAGTCATGAATCTCATGCGAGAAGGGATAGGCCCGGATGCGCAGATAATCGACGTCCGCGCCTTTCTCCTTCTTGATCTGATCGAGGCTTTCGAGCAGCGCAAAATCCGTGGTTCCGTATGCGATAAAGCCGATCTTCGATTTGCCATTTCTGGAAACGACCGGGCCGGGCACGGCGTTGCGCGCATTCTCAAACTTGCGCGCGAGACGATCCATGATTGCCTGGTACTCGTCTGGCCGTTCGGTGTAGCCGGCGGCATCGTTGTGTCCGGAGCCGCGCGTGAAATAAGCAGCCTTGGGATGCCGCGTGCCAGGCAGCGTACGCCAGCCGATCGCATCTCCATCCACGTCGCGATAGCGGGCAAAGCCACCTAGGCGCTCCAGATCCTCTGCCGTCAGCACCTTGCCGCGATCGAGCGGCTTGTCTGGATACTGGAAGGGCTCCGACATCCAGTTGTTCATGCCAAGGTCAAGATCTGTGAGCACAAAGACCGGCGTCTGGAACCGCTCAGCGATGTCAAAGGCCGCGCAGCCAAACTCGTAACACTCCTTGACGGAGCCAGGCAGCAGCACGATGTGCTTGGTGTCGCCATGCGACAGGAACGCTGTCGAAAGCAGATCGGCCTGCGATGTGCGCGTGGGCATGCCCGTCGAGGGACCGGACCGCTGCACGTCGAAGATGACACCGGGCAGCTCCGCAAAATATCCGAGGCCGGAAAACTCCGCCATAAGCGAAATCCCGGGTCCGGAGGTGGCTGTCATGGAGCGCGCGCCTGCCCAGCCTGCCCCAAGCACCATGCCAATTGCCGCCAGCTCATCCTCGGCCTGCACGACCGCAAATGTAGCCTTGCCCTCGGGCGTCACGCGCAGTTTCTTCAGAAGGTCCGTCGTCGCTTCAACAACGGAAGTGGACGGCGTGATGGGATACCAGGCAACCACCGTGACGCCTGCAAACACTGCGCCCATGGCGCAGGCCGCGTTGCCGTCAATGATGATTTTGCCGGTCGTCTTGTCCATTCGCTCGATACAGTACGGATCGTGCTTGACCAGCTTCTCCTGCGCGTAATCGAAGCCCGCCTTGACGGCGCCGAAGTTGAGGTCGAAGACCTTCTGCTTCTTCGCAAACTGCTTTTTAAGCCCAGCCTCAACGACTCCAAGGTCAAGAGAGAGCAACTGGGCGACAACGCCGACATAAACCATGTTCCTGACCAGCTTGCGGAGCTTGGCTTCAGGACAAACGGCTGCTGTGATCTTGTCGAAGGGCACCGGGTAGCAGGCTACGTCATC
>JAGWRJ010000671.1 GCA_028869725.1 Alphaproteobacteria bacterium
GGCGGACTTCGGTGGTGGTGATGCCGGTGCGCAGAATGCGCGCCGTGCGCCGCTGGACCTCCAGAGTCATGGATTTGGCCTGCTGCATCAGCGCCAGCTCTGCGTCAGATTTGATGCTGCGGCAGCCATCGACTACCGCTCGCGCATTGACGGCATCGATTGAAGGTGCAACTTCAGCAAGACGGCTGACAATCTCAAAGGAGAGAGCTGGGTCGAGGCCCAGACGGCGAACAGAGGTTTCCTTCAAACAGTCGGCGGCGAGACTGTAAGGGCTTTCATCCTCTTCCCAGGTGCGTATGGCAGCGTCGATGGCAAGGCTTGCCCGTAGCGAGCCAAGCTCAAAGGTCGGGGCGATCAGTATGGGATCGTGACGACGGTGCAGGAGCATGCAGACCAGCCGCTCGCTCGGATTCCAGGGTACGCCTGCAAAGTAGTTGAGGCTTGGTCCGGCACCGATCAGCATGGCCTCGATGCCATCCGCGGCCATCAGGCGGCGGGCCTTTTCGGTCCGCGCCGCATATTCGGCTGCTTCAATGGGCGGTGCCGGATTAGGCCATGGTGCCAGTCCAGCAAGCTCCGCGGCCGCGTTGGAGCCGCCAATTCCGTGCGTCATTGTTACCACCTTCTTTGGCGTCAGCCGACATGTTCCGCTGGCGCGGGAGAGCCCAGCTGCTCGTGCAGATCCTTGAGCGTGCCGGCTATGTGCTGGCGCATTAGTCGCTTGACCCGCGCCGTATCGCGCTCGAGCCAGGCCTCGACGAGCGCATCGTGCTCGCGATCGGCACGCACGTTGCGCCCTAATGGCTCGAGATGCTTGCAGACATAACGATCGGCCATGACATGCAGCTGTTCGAGAATGCTGCTTGTCAGATCCTGCCCGCAGGGGCGGATCAGGGCCAGATGCAGCATCCGGTTGTGGACGCCACCGCTGCCGCGGCGGCCTGCTGCCTCGCGCTTGAAGGTGGCCAGGGCCTCGATGGCGCGCCCGCGTTCGGCCTCATTGGCTTTCTTGGCACCAAGCGCAACTGCATCGGGCTCGAGTTTCAGCCGCAGGGCGTAGATTTCATCAAGTTCGCTGCGGCTCATCGGCCGCACCACGAAGCCTCGATTGGGAATGAGGGTAAGAAGGCCGGCTTGCTCCAGACGCGCCAGGGCTTCGCGCAGCGGGATTTTGCTGACACCAAGTTCGGCGGCAAGGGCATCCTGACGGATCGGGTCACCCGGCTTGAGTGCGCCGGCCAGGATGCGTGCCCGCACCACGTCCGCAAGTTGATCAGGAACAGTGCGGATCGTAAGGGTCATGGCTGGTCACACCACCGAGAAACCTTGAGGGAAGGGCTCGTCCGGATCAATCCAGATCGTATTGAAGCCCGTGGTATAGGCCGTTCCCTGAATCGACGGAATGATGGCTGGTTTACCCCCCACCTCGGTCAATTCTTCAACCCGGCCGATAAAGCGGCTGCCGATATAGCTTTCGTGCACGAATCTGTCACCTGGCTTCAGACGACCCTTGTACACGAGATGGGCCAGCCGTGCAGAGGTTCCGGTTCCGCAGGGACTGCGGTCAATCGCACCATTGCCGTAAAACACGGCATTGCGTCCGTCCGCGCCCTGGCCGCGTGGCTGATCTGCCCAGAGCACGTGGCTGACGCCACGGATGCGTGGGTCAAGCGGGTGTACGGGTTCGCAGACCTTCTGAACCAGGCTGCGTACCTTTCGGCTCAGGTCCTTGATCCGCTCGGCTCCCAGATCGTCAAGGCCGTGATAGGGCCCCTGTGGTTCAACGATGGCGTAGTAATTGCCACCATAGGACACATCGACGGAGAGGGGCCCGAAGTCGGGCACCTCGATGTGGATGTCGGTTGCCGCCACATAGGCGGGGACATTGCGGATGCGAACCCATTCAACCTTGCCCGAGGCGACGGCATATTCGACGTCGATCAGACCAGCCGGTACCTCGATCTTCAGCCGTCCATCCTGGCGCGGAACGATGAGCCCATGTTCGAGGCCGAAGGTTACCATGCCGATGGTGCCATGGCCGCACATGGGCAGGCAGCCGCTGGTCTCGATGAAGAGAATTCCGATATCGGTATCGGACCTCGTCGGCGGATAGAGAAATCCCCCCGACATCATGTCGTGGCCGCGTGGCTCGAAACACAATCCGTTGCGGATCCAGTCAAAGCGCTCGAGAAAATCCAGGCGCCGTTCGCCCATGGTGGCACCGCGCAGAAGCGGAGCGCCACCAACCACCAGGCGCACCGGATTGCCCGCCGTGTGACCGTCTATGCAAAAGAATGTGTTGCGCATCAAAGCCTACGCGGCATCGCTGAGGGATCGACTGGGACGGGTCTTGGCGGCCTTTTCGACCATGGCCGTGACTTCCGCACGCCGTGCACCGCTCAGCGGACGACGTGGCATGCGAACCCGCTCACTGCCGCGTCCCATGATCTGTTCGGCGAGCTTGATCGACTGAACGAGATCATGCTCGGCGTCCAGATGCAGGAGCGGCATGAACCAGCGATAGATGCGCCGCGCGTCTTCGAATTTGCCGGCTGCGAGGGCGGCCATCAAGGCAACGGACTCTTGCGGAAATGCGCTGGTCAGTCCCGACACCCAGCCTTTGGCACCGAGCATCATGGCTTCAAGGGCGACGTCGTCCAGACCCGCCATGACGGTGAAGCGGTCACCGAACGCATTGATGATGTCGGTAATACGCCTGGTGTCCGGAGCGCTTTCCTTGACCGCGACGATGTTCGGGATGCGCGCCAGCTTCTCGAGCAGAGTGAGGCTGACGCCGACGCGATAGGCCGGCGGGTTATTGTAGAGCATGATGGGCAGGGA
>JAGWRJ010000672.1 GCA_028869725.1 Alphaproteobacteria bacterium
ATCGCGCAGATATGATGGCGGGTGTAATCGAGCAGGCGGCGGGACCGGGGACGCGGGTTCTTACCTGGCAGGACATGAATTCAAGTTTGGTAGGGGCCATTAACGTAGAGAAGAACGTTATGTTTTTGATATTGATGCTGATTGTACTGGTCGCAGCACTCAACATCATTTCGGGATTGATAATGCTGGTCAAGGATAAGGGCGCGGATATCGCGATACTTCGCACCATGGGTGCGACACGCGGAGCGATCATGCGTGTCTTCTTGATCGCGGGAAGCAGCGTTGGGGTGGTGGGTACCTTTCTAGGTTTTGTTATCGGGGTGATATTCTGCGATAATATTAATTCAATCCGGAACTTTCTCTCTCAGTTAACCGGCACGGATTTGTTCAATCCCGAGATCTATTTTTTGAGTCGCATGCCGGCAGAGATCAATCGCGGCGAGGTGATTGCGGTGGTAGGCATGGCCTTGGTTCTAAGCTTTCTGGCTACGCTTTATCCATCCTGGCGAGCGGCCCGTCTCGATCCGGTAGAAGCATTGCGCTATGAGTGAGCCAACACTTCGACTGGAGCGCGTAAGCCGTATCTACCGCCAAGGGGAAGCGATGCTGGAGGTCTTTCGTGACCTTAGCATGGAGGTTCGTCCCGGCGAACTGGTGGCTCTAGTTGGGCCGTCTGGCGCCGGCAAATCTTCGCTACTCCATATGGCCGGGCTTTTGGAGGCTCCCAGTGGGGGCGAAGTATTCATCTCTGGTCGTGCGGCGTCGCAACTGAGCGATAGTGAGCGGACGCGTTTACGACGCGAGTTCATTGGCTTTGTTTATCAAGCTCATCACCTGCTTCCGGAATTTACGGCATTGGAAAATGTAATGATGCCGCAGCGCATCGCCGGGGTGAGCCGGGCGGTCGCACGCACGCGGGCTGCTGCGCTCTTAGAAGAGCTTGGGCTTGCACTACGCCTTGAGCATCGACCCGCTCAGCTTTCTGGAGGGGAGCAGCAGCGCGTGGCCATAGCTCGCGCTTTAGCCAATAGGCCGCGACTGCTGCTTGCGGATGAACCGACTGGCAATCTGGATCCACGCACCTCAGGTGGCGTTTTCGATGCGCTGGTACGTATGGTGCGGGCCGAGGGGCTGGCTGCGCTGGTGGCTACCCATAATCTCGAACTGGCCTCGAAGATGGACAGAGCGCTTATCCTGCGTGACGGCTCGCTTGTGGCGGGCGAAGATCTGCAGGCGCGGATGGGTAGGGAGCCTGCGCTCTAGCCCTTGGCGGAATGCGTGCTGCGACCAACCGGTATCGAGACCTGCCGGCCCATCAAGATCGATACCGCCAAGCCAAAAAAGCTCGATCGGCTCATGCCGAGTTCCGTTGCGCGCTTATCTGCTTCCGCCAAAAGACTCTTGGGAAGGTAAACATTAACGCGCTCGGAGGGATCAGGAATTTCGGCGCCGATCAAGGCAACGGCGATCACGTCGCAGTTCCTGGGAAGTGTGATTGCCGCGATGTTGCTGGGGACGGGCAAGGGTCGGGCGCGTTCCGCATGTTCGACTATTGTAATCTTGAGGGCGCGCTCAGCCTTTTCCATGGCAGCGTCTTGGGAGTTGCCTGCTGCTACGCAGTCCGGAAAATCGGGAAACCAGATGGCAATTGTCCCCCCTCCCGATCGCTCTAGTACTGCCGGGTAATAGGTCTTGGGCATGGAGATCCTGTATGTCTATTAACACACAATACTCCATTCTGCCCCCGAGCAAAAAAAATAGGAAGCAGCCGCTATATGTTCGCCAATTGTTCTTGACAGAACAAAAGCGGAACCTATACAGTCATTTTACACAAACAGGGATGAGAGACATGCGCGTT
Source organism: Alphaproteobacteria bacterium (assembly GCA_028869725.1). Lineage (GTDB taxonomy): Bacteria > Pseudomonadota > Alphaproteobacteria > Micropepsales > Micropepsaceae > Rhizomicrobium. The sequence goes on from JAGWRJ010000672.1 coordinate 1,859, forward strand.
TGGTTCACCGATCTGATAGCTGGCGCAGGATTGATCACATTTATCGCGGCGACCTTCGTGCTCGCCCACGCTGCGGGCGGTCTTATTGCTGTTGCCTAGTGCTCGTAGCGATTGGCTGTGGACAGAGTGTACGCCGCAGTTTCGTGCGCCGTCTGGCCGGGCTAGGTGTGCAAGGGGGGCGCATCTGGAGGTGGCATGACCGAAAAGGCGTTGGGCAGGGTAGCCGCCAATTTTGTCCATCTGCGTGTCAAGAGCTGTTACTCGCTGCTTGAGGGGGCGGTCCGTCCAAAGGAACTCGCCAAGCTCTGTACCTCACTTGCCATGCCTGCCGTCGCTGTGTGCGACAACAATAATTTGTTTGGGGTGTTCGATATTTCGGAAACCCTGGCCAAGGAGGGTGTCCAGCCAATTGTCGGCGCTTTGGTTTCAGTTGACCTGGATCCGATCCCTCAGATCGCCGGGCTTGGAATGCGGCAGAAGCCGCCTCTTCTGCCTTTGCTGGCTCAAAGTCCGGCGGGCTATCGCAACCTCATTAAACTGCTCAGCGCCGCCTACTTGTCCTGTGGTCCTGGCGAGTGGCCTCATGTGGACGCAACAGCTCTGGCTGCCCATTGCGAGGGCTTGATCGCTTTGACTGGAGGTCCCGGGGGGCCGCTTAATGCGTTACTTGTCGGAGGTCAGATCGATGCGGCGACCGTAGTTCTCGACCAGCTCGCCGGAATTTTTGGTGACCGACTCTACGTTGAGCTACAGCGTCACGGCATTACGGAAGAGCGCACCGTAGAGCCATTCCTGCTTGATCTGGCCTATGACAAATCCATACCGGTAGTTGCAACAAATGACGTGCACTTTGGCCGGGAGGATATGTATGAAGCTCATGATGCGCTGCTATGCATCGCCGACAGCACTTATGTGTCACAATCTGATCGTCGGCATTTGACTGGGGAGCATCGTTTCAAGTCTCCCGCAGAGATGAATGCGCAGTTTGCAGACTTGCCGGAAGCCATCGCGAACACGATCGAGATTGCCCATCGGTGCGCTTTCCGGCCGAAAAAACACAAACCAATTTTACCTAGATTTGAGCCCGCGTCCGGTCTTTCGCCCCAGGAGGAATTGAAGCGTCTGGCACAAAGTGGCCTAGAGCGGAGATTATCTGAAAGCGGACTTTATGCGCCACGTGAACGTTACGATGAGCGGCTATCCTACGAGCTTGGAATTATCAATCGTATGGATTTTCCCGGGTATTTTCTCATCGTATCCGACTTTATGAAATGGACCCGCGCCCAGCGTATTCCGGTCGGTGTACGAGGTTCAGGGGCGGCCTCTCTCGTCGCGTGGTCGTTGGACATCACCAACCTTGATCCATTGCGGTTCGGGCTGCTCTTTGAGCGGTTTCTCAATCCTGAACGTATTTCAATGCCAGATTTTGATATCGACTTCTGTCAGGAGCGGCGGGACGAAGTTGTTCATTATGTGCAGCACAAATACGGTGTGGATCGTGTTGCCCACATCATGGCTTTGGGGTCCCTGCAGGCGCGCGCTGCCGTTCGGGACGTGGGCCGGGTACTGCAGCTTCCGCTTGGCCTGGTTGATCGCATTGCCAAGCTGATACCCAATCCACCAGGTAAGCCGGTGTCCCTGGAAGATGCGCTTAGTCAAGAACCGCGTCTTTCCGAAATTGCACAGTCAGAACCTGCAGCTGTGCGACTTTTCAATGTGGTGCGCAAGATTGAGGGTCTCTATCGGCACGCATCGACCCATCCTGCTGGTGTTGTGATTGGCGACCGCCCTCTCGATGAACTCGTACCTCTCTATCGCGATCCGCGATCTGACATGCCGGTGACACAATTCGATTACGAGGACGCCGAAAAATCTGGTCTCGTCAAATTTGACTTTCTAGGGTTGAAAACCTTGACGGTGATCGCCAAGGCTGAGGAGCTTCTTGCACGTCGCGGCATCGAGCTCAATACGCAGTCTATCGCATTTGAAGATCGCCGCACTTTTGAGATGCTGGCTCGCGGAGAAAGCGTCGGCGTTTTCCAACTTGAAGGCCAGGGCATGCGCGATCTGATGCGCAAGATGAAGCCAGATCACATCAACGATCTGGTTGCTCTTGTGGCACTCTATCGTCCTGGTCCGATGGATTCCATTCCCAAGTACATCGCCTGCAAGAACGGTCGAGAAAAGCCCGAATATCTGCACCCAGCTCTGGAACCAATCCTGAAGGACACCTACGGGGTGATGACCTATCAGGAAGACGTGATGAGCATTGCCCGCGAACTCGGTGGGTACTCCCTGGGTGACGCCGATCTGTTGCGGCGAGCAATGGGAAAGAAAATACCGTCGGAAATGGCTTTGCATCGCGAGCGGTTTATTTCGGGTGCGAAGCAGAAGGGGGTGGATCCCAATATCGCCGAGCAGATTTTCGAGCAGGCCGCAAAATTTGCGGGTTATGGATTCAACAAGGGTCATGCGGCGGCATATGCCCAAGTTGCCTATCAAACCGCTTATTTGAAGGCGAATTATCCGGTTGAATTTCTTGCTGCATCGATGACGCTCGATATCGGAAACACCGATCGGCTTAATATCTTCCGTCAGGAGGCTCAGAGACTAGGGATTGTAGTGCGCCCTCCGGACATTAATCGTTCGGAAGCGGCTTTTTCGTGCGATCATGAAAGCGCGACAATCTTTTACGCGCTAGCTGCGGTTAAGGGCGTCGGACGCCAGGCCATGGATCATGTTGTGTCTGTGCGCGAAGCGGGTGGCCCATTTACCTCGCTCGCGGATTTTGCGCGTCGTATCGACCCAAGGCTTGTCAACAAGCGTTGTTTTGAAATGCTTGTCCGGGCAGGGTCATTCGATGCGCTCAATCCCAACCGTCGCCAACTCGTCGACAGTGCCGATGCTGTATTGGGCGATGCGGCGCGCACGAGCAGAGAGCGGGAAATCGGTCAGTCGACGTTATTTGATGATGTCAGTGCTGCTCAGGCGGAGCTTCGGCTTTCGAATGTCGTCGATTGGCCGGCGCATGAGCGGCTGGGCGAGGAATTTGCTGCCATCGGATTCTATCTCTCCGGTCATCCTCTCGACAATTTCGATATTGCGCTCAAGCGCCTGCAGGTCGCCAACTATGCTCAGGTCCTCGAGGATCGAAGAATGACATTCGTCACGTCATTGGCAGGCACGATCATCAAGAAGTCAGAGCGGCGGGGCAAGAATGATCAGGCTTATGCTTTTGTGTCATTTTCTGATGCTTCCGGGATGTTTGAGGTGATGTTCTTTCCCGAAGCACTTACTGCGGCCCGCCCCCTGCTCGAGCCAGGAAAGTCCGTTCTGCTTAAGGTCAGTGCCACACGCGAGGGGGAGGAGCTGAAGCTACGGGCGATAACGGCAACGGACCTGGAAAAGGCCGCGGCGCAGGCGGGTGAGGGCATGCGAATCTATCTGGAAGGTATAGAGCCGTTGGGCGCTATTGCGGCGCAGCTGCGCGACGCCGGCAAGGGAATAGTTACCCTCATAGTGCCTGCGTCTGACGGGCAGGAAGCCGAAATTCGGCTGGCGAAGGGGTTTCAAGTTACTGCTCAGCTGCGCAGTGCGATTAAATCCTTGCCGGGGGTGTCTGCGGTCGAGGCGGTCTGAAGCTACGGAAGGGCATTGCTGAGCCGTTCAAGCCCTTCACGCAGACGCTCAGGATCTTGGCCGAAGCAGATGCGCACACACGCATCGCTGGCGTGGTCCTCCGGGGGGCCGAAGGCTGAGCCTGGAGCGACGCCGACCTTGGCGCTGTGCACCAGCCTGCTTGCGAATTCCAGACTATTGTCCAGGCCTTCAATCTGCAAGAAGCCGTAAAAGGCTCCTTCTGGGCGGATCCAGCGCAGTCGATTCTGCCGGGCTAGCCAATCCTGCACCACATCGCGTCCGCGGGCACAGTAGGCTCGCATCTGCGCACGAAAAGCATCGCCCTTTTCCGATAGGGCTGCCAGTGCCCCATATTGAGCGAACGCCGTCGGGCCGGTGTTGTTGGCGATGCACATCACATCCATGCTGTGATCGAGCTGCACAGGATGCACGAGCCAGCCAATGCGCCAGCCTGTCATGGCCCAGGCCTTTGAGAAGCCATTGATGACGAAGAGATTATCGTCGCCGGTAGCAAGTTCGAGAAATGAGGACGCGTGCGCGCGTTCCGTATAGACGAGGGGGCCGTAAACCTCGTCGGCGATGACGGCAATTCCATGCCTCCGCGCAAAGTCGAGAATGGCCTGCTGTTCCTCGCGGCGGGCAACCCAACCGGTCGGATTTCCCGGTGATGCGACGAAGATGGCCTTGGTGCGGGCATTACAAGCGGCAAAGAGTTCGTCCAGATCAAGATACCAGCCCTGGGCCTCCCAGTCCTCCCGCAGGCGAAC
>JAGWRJ010000673.1 GCA_028869725.1 Alphaproteobacteria bacterium
GGGAGCAGTATCCATAGATCCGTACCAATCGCGTTCACCGTACTACTCCCTTGGTAACCGGATTTATCGCGGCATAGGCTTCGTGGCGATCATAGGCGAGCGCCATTTTTTGTTCTTGAATAAGGTTGGCCACCGAGACGCTGGTGACGTCGAAGATCGGCTTTGGGTAGATACCGAAAGCGATGATCAAGATCACCAATGGTGCCAGAATTGCCACTTCGCGCAGAGACAGGTCCTTGATAGTTGCCAGACTTGGCTTCACCAGAGCCCCAAGAACCACCCGACGATAGAGATAGAGCATGTAGGCTGCGGAGAAGATGATACCAGTGGTGGCAAAAATCGCGATCCAGGTGTTAGTCGCGAATGCCCCCAACATCGTCAGCAGTTCCCCTATGAAACCCGATGTTCCAGGCAGACCGACATTTGCAAGTGTGAAAACCATCATGCATGCCGCATAGATCGGCATGCGCTGCACGAGGCCTCCGTACGCAGAAATTTCTCTCGTGTGCATGCGGTCGTAGATTACCCCTACACACAAGAAGAGAGCGCCAGATACCAGTCCGTGACTAAGCATCTGGAAAATTCCGCCATCTAATCCTTGCTGCGTAAGAGTGAAAATGCCCATGGTAACAAAGCCCATATGGGCAACAGACGAATAGGCAACCAGCTTCTTCATATCGGTTTGCGCCAAGGCAACCAGTGAGGTGTAAATGATAGCGACAACCGAAAGCACAAATATCAGGGGTGCATAGGTAGCGCTGGCGCTCGCAAACATAGGCAAAGAGAATCGTAAAAAGCCGTACCCGCCCATTTTCAGCAAAACCCCGGCCAGGATCACGGATCCCGCCGTTGGTGCTTCGACATGCGCATCGGGTAGCCACGTGTGCACGGGCCACATCGGCATCTTGACCGCGAAACTGGCAAAAAATGCAAACCAAAGCCAAGTCTGCATCGCGGGCGAAAAATGCGTATGCAGGAGAGTGACGATGTCCGTCGTATGCGCGGTAAAATACATCGTCAAAATGGCTAGCAGCATGAGCACGCTACCAAGTAGCGTGTAGAGAAAAAACTTGAAGCTGGCGTAAACTCGACGTGGTCCGCCCCACACCCCGATTATAATGAACATCGGGATAAGTCCGCCCTCGAAGAAGACATAAAACAGCACAAGATCGAGCGCACAGAACACGCCGATCATGAGGGTTTGCAGCAACAGGAATGCAACCATGTATTCGGGAACCCGTCGCTGAACCGACTCCCAACTGGCCAAAATGCAGAACGGCATCAAAAATGCGGTCAGCACCACAAACAGGACCGAGATACCATCCACGCCCAGATGATAGGTGATGCCTCCACCGAGCCACTCATGCTGCTCGACAAACTGAAATGCGGCTGTGCGACCGTTGAAATTAGCCAGGATGACGAATGCGACTATCAGATCCGCGACGGTCGTGATCAGCGCGATCCAGCGTGCATTGCGGGCAGCCGCCTCATCCTTTCCCGGAAGAACAAGTATTAAAAGTGCCCCCACAAGAGGCAGAAAGGTGACGAGCGACAGAATCGGGAAATTCATCAGTGCACGCCCCCTACCATAAACCACGCGACTAACCCGACGACACCGATAAGCATTGCGAAAGCGTAGTGATAAACGTAACCGGACTGGACCTTAACGGCGCCGCGCGTGGCATCCATGACCCGCGCCGCAACACCGTCCGGCCCCACGCCATCAATTACCTGCCCATCACCAACCTTCCACAGGATCCGGCCCAGCCAGAAGGTCGGACGCACGAAGATAAAGTCGTAGAGCTCGTCGAAATACCACTTGTTGTATAGAAACAGATAAAGCATGCCCCGCTTGGCTGCCATCTGCGCCGGACGCTCCGGATGCAAGATGTAGTAAAACCAAGCAACAGCAAAGCCGAGCACGGTCAAGACAAACGGTGCCGCTTCCTCCCAAGCCGGCATCGTCATTGGTGCACCATGGCCGGTCACAAAGGCAATCGTCCCTTGCCAGAAGGCGGGCGCACCGTGACCGACAAATGAATAGTCGAAGTACCAGCCTGCAAACGCCGCGCCCACTGCCAGCACGCCCAATGGGATAAGCATGGTCAATGGCGCTTCGTGAATATCTTCAAGTCTGGGCGCGTGATGACTTTTATGGCCGGCAGCCTGATCCGGAGCATGACTGTCAGCGCCGTGTGCATCCCCGTGCGCTGTATGTTCGTGGTCAAGTCCACGATAGCGGCCATGGAATGTCATCAGAAACTGACGCCAGGAATAGAAGCTGGTCAGGCCTGCCGCCAACAGCGTCAGCCAAAATGCATAGGACGCCATAGGTGTGGCGGCGGCGAACGTGGCATTAATGATGCCATCTTTGGAGTAGAACCCGGAAGTGCCCAGACCAAGAAACGGAATCCCAACACCGGTGAGAGCAAGGTTTCCGATCAACATCGTAGCCCAAGTAAACGGGATACGTTTGGCCAGCCCCCCCATCTTCCGCATGTCCTGCTCATGATGAACAGCGTGAATTACCGACCCTGCTGACAGGAACAGGAGTGCCTTAAAGAAGGCGTGGGTAAAGAGGTGAAAAATCGCATTACCGTATGCGGAAACACCTGCAGCAGCAAACATATAGCCCAGCTGCGAGCACGTGGAGTACGCAATGACACGCTTTATATCGTTCTGGAACAGCCCGATCGTCGCTGCAAAGAACGCGGTAGTAGCACCAATGAAGGTCACCACGGAGAGCGCCATTGGGGCTTGTTCGAACATTGGCGAACAGCGGCATACGAGAAATACTCCCGCGGTAACCATGGTCGCAGCGTGGATTAGGGCCGAAACAGGTGTGGGACCCTCCATGGCATCAGGCAACCACACATGCAGGAGAAACTGGGCCGACTTCCCCATAGCTCCAACAAAAAGCAGCAGGCACAGGGTGGTCATGATGTCGACACTCTGGCCGGCGAATATGAAGCTCTTGCCCGCCATGTGAGGTGCCGCCGCAAATACCGTCGAGAAGTCCAGCGTCCCAAAAACGTACCACACCCCGAAGATACCAAGTGCGAAGCCAAAATCGCCGATACGGTTGACCACAAATGCCTTAATGGCTGCCGCACAGGCTTCTGGTTTGGTGTACCAGAACCCGATTAGCAGATATGACGCCAGGCCAACGCCCTCCCACCCGAAAAACATTTGCAGAAAGTTGTTGCTGGTCACCAGGGCCAGCATCGCAAACGTAAACAACGACAGGTACGAGAAGAACCGCCAACGCGCGGGATCCTCCGCCATGTACCCGAACGAATAGAGGTGCACCAGACTGGACACAACTGTGACCACGACCAGCATCACGGAGGTCAGCGTGTCGACCCGCAGGGTCCAGTCGACATTGAAACCACCAGAATGAATCCAGGTTGCGATGTGAACTATGCCGCCGTGATGCAAAAAGGCCACGTCATAAAATACGTAGCAAGACAGTGCAGCCGCGATAAAAAGCAGCGTCGTGGTTATCAGCTCCGAGGCGCGATGCCCTATAAGCCATCCTCCAAGACCTGCAATCAGCGCACCGACGGCGGGCAAAAAGACAATCGCTAGGTACATGCTTCAGCCCTTCATCAGATTCACGTCTTCGACCGCAATCGAACCCCGATTGCGGAAGTAGACGACGAGTATGGCAAGTCCAATGGCCGCCTCAGCTGCGGCCACTGTTAGCACGAACAGGGCAAACACCTGGCCGACCAGATCGCCCAAATAGGCGGAAAAGGCCACGAAATTGATGTTGACCGACAGCAGGATCAGTTCAATGGACATCAGGATGACAATGATATTTTTTCGATTGAGGAAAATGCCGAAAACCCCGATCGTGAAGAGAATGGCGGCAACGGCAAGGTAGTTGGACAAACCAATCGCCATATTCATGCTCCCCTGCCCGGCTCAATCTCAACAAGCGCTACTGCATCCTTTCGGCTACGTGCATTTTGAACCGGTATGCTTTGCCGCCGGGCGTCCGGCTTATGGCGTAGGGTGAGAACAATCGCTCCTACCATCGCGACCAGCAGAACCAGCCCTGCAATCTGGAAGTAATACACGTAATCCGTATAGATAATCCGTCCCAAAGCCTCGGTGTTGGTCAGACCCGCGGGCGTTGCGTGAGCAAGAGCATGCGATGCCCCTGGCGCGAACGCCCACACGCTTCCAACCAGGATCAACTCACAAACAAGAACGATCCCGACCAGCGCACCGAATGGAAGGTATTGCAGGACACCGCGCTTCAGCTCTGCAAAATCGACGTCAAGCATCATCACCACAAATAGGAATAACACCGCAACGGCGCCGACATAGACAATCACTAGGATCATCGCCAGAAACTCTGCTCCCAGTAGTACAAAGAGCGCGGCGGCGTTAAAAAAGGTCAGGATCAGGAACAGCACCGAATGCACGGGATTGCGCGCGGCAATCACCATAAGCGCGGAGGCGATCATGACCGCCGAGAACAAATAAAAGGCGATCTCCGTTATCAGCATTGACCCACCGGCCCCCTCGTCTCGCCCGTCCGCTCAGCGGTATGGCGCGTCCAGTTCCAAATTTTGCGCGATTTCGCGCTCCCAGCGATCGCCATTAGCGAGCAACCGGTCCTTGTCGTAGAGTAGTTCCTCACGTGTCTCGGTCGCGAACTCAAAATTCGGCCCCTCTACGATCGCATCGACAGGACATGCCTCCTGGCACAACCCGCAATAGATACATTTGACCATGTCGATATCATATCGCGTCGTTCTGCGGCTGCCGTCCGCCCTGGGTTCGGCCTCGATAGTGATCGCCAACGCCGGACATACCGCCTCGCAGAGCTTGCATGCGATACAGCGCTCCTCTCCATTAGGATAGCGACGCAACGCATGCTCTCCTCTAAATCTCGGACTTAGCGGCCCCTTTTCAAATGGATAATTCAGCGTCGCCTTAGGCCTGAAGAAATAGCGCATAGCCAACCATAGGCTCTTTACGAACTCCCACAGAAATATTGAGCGTGCACTCCGATCCAAGACCGCCATCAGTACACTCCAATTCCATGCGGGAACATCATGATCCAGCCCGCCGTAATCACCACCCAAACAAGGGAGACCGGTAGAAATACTTTCCATCCCAGCCGCATCAACTGGTCGTAACGGTAGCGGGGCACAATGGCCTTCACTAAGGCCATCAGGAAGAACAAGGCTGCCATTTTAAGAACAAACCAGATAACCCCAGGCACATATGTGAACGGCGCGATGTGCCAGAGCGGCAGCCAGCCGCCCAAAAAGAGTACCGTCATCAGACCACACAGCATGATGACATTCATGTATTCTCCAAGGAAGAACATCAGAAACGGTGTCGACGAGTACTCGACCGTGAACCCTGCTACCAGTTCCGATTCTGCCTCAAGCAAATCAAAGGGAGGACGCTGAGTCTCCGCTAGGGAAGAAATGAAGAATATTACGAACATCGGAAACAGCAGCGTAAAGGCGAACCAGCCGTGGCGCTGCGCTTCGACGATCGCAGATA
>JAGWRJ010000674.1 GCA_028869725.1 Alphaproteobacteria bacterium
ACGGGTTCGCGCATTCCCACCACCAACCTGACGACCACGAGCCCAGTCACAGAGCTGACGTCTGCGGACGTCAAGGCCACGGGTGTGACCCGCGTCGAAGACCTGGTGACACAGTTGCCGCAGGCCTTCGCAGCTCAGAATTCAACCGTCTCCAACGGCGCGACCGGTACAGCGACAGTCAGCCTACGTAATCTTGGCTCAACGCGCACACTGGTTCTGATCGATGGGTTGCGCATGCCCTACGGGTCTCCGTACAGCGCTGCAGCCGATCTTAACGAAATTCCGACTGAGATGGTTCAGCGCGTTGAAGTGCTGACTGGCGGTGCCTCCGCCGTGTACGGTTCGGACGCGATTGCTGGTGTCGTCAACTTCATTATGAAGAAGGACTTCCAGGGCTTCCAGATCGACGCTCAATACGGCATCTATCAGCACAACAACGGCGACAATTCGGGTGGCATTCGTAACGCAATTGCCAGCAGGGCGGCGGTAAATCCGAGCCAATACAAGTTGCCGCCCAGCAGTGTCATGGTCGGCCGTCAGCTCGACCTCAGTGCGATGGTGGGTGTCGACTCCCCGAATGGCAAAGGCAATATCACTGCCTATTTCGAGTATCGCAACGATCAGCCGATTCTCGAAGGCCACTACGATTACTCGGCCTGCGCAGTGGGTGGATTGAAGAACAATAATTTCACCTGCGGTGGATCGTACACGTCCTATCCAGGTTATTTCAGCTCCCCGAACGGCGCTTGGACCCTTGGTAGTACGCCAGGCAGCTTTGTCCCATACGATCCGAGCAAGAATACGTACAATTATGGCCCGCTCAATTACTTCCAGCGGCCCGACACTCGTTATTCCTTCGGCGCATTCAGCCACTATAAGATTAACGATCACGTCGAGATGTACAGCCAATTGATGTTCACGTCTTACCAGACGCTGGCCCAGATAGCCCCGTCAGGTGACTTCTTCAGGACGAGTACAATCAATTGCGGCAACCCGCTTCTAAGCGGCACGCAGCTCACCGACTTTGGCTGTACGCCGACGATGGTCGCAAACGACAGTAACGCGCCTCAAGTTTATATCGGTCGGCGCAATGTTGAAGGTGGTCCTCGTATAGATGATCTGCGGTACATGTCTTACCGCGCAGTTCTTGGGTTTCGGGGCGATATCGCCAAGGGGTGGAACTACGACATCTCGGGGCAGTATTCAAAAGTTCAGCTGACCGAGAACTATCTGCACGACTTGTCCGTCACCCGCCTCAAACGCGCTCTCGACGTCGTTGTCAGCCCAACCACAGGTCAGCCCGTCTGCGCCTCAGTGGTGAATGGTACCGATGCGAATTGCGTGCCTTACGATATCTTCACTGGCGCAGGCCCGTCAGCCGCTGCGCTTTCCTATTTGCAGGTGCCGGCGCTCCAGAACGGGTCGACCGATCTTCAGGATCTGATCGCGTCGGTCACAGGCGATTTGGGTCAGTATGGGATCAAGAGCCCGTGGGCTGACGGTTCGGCCAAAGTCGCACTTGGCCTCGAATACCGGGCGAATAGCTTGGCCCTGTTGCCGGACACCGAATACCAGACCTTCGATCTGGCCGGCGCCGGTGGTCCGACGCTCCCTATCAGCGGTCGCACGAGTGTGACGGAAGGTTTCGGCGAATTCGAAATGCCGGTTGTCGAAAACAAGCCTTTTGCTCAGCTGGTATCGATCGACTTGGCGTATCGTTATTCGAGCTATAATACTTCAGTCGTCACTAACACCTGGAAGGCTGGTGGTGACTGGGCACCAAATGACAGCATCCGCTTCCGCGCCAGTTACGCTCATGCCGTGCGCGCTCCAAACGTGATCGACCTTTATACGGCGCAGGGCTACAACCTGTTCAACTATAAGGCTGATCCATGCGGAGCAGTCGTATCAGGTTACTTCCATGCAACGGAAGCACAATGTCTGGCGACTGGGGTGCCAGCAAGCGCTTACGGCTCCAGCCGCCTGAACAACGTTGCGGGCCAGTTTAACTTCCTGGGGGGTGGTAACCCCAACCTCAAGCCGGAAACTGGTAACACTTGGAGCCTAGGCGCTGTGCTGACGCCAACGTTCCTGCCGTCGTTCAGTGGCTCGATCGATTACTGGAACATCAACATCACGAACCTGATCAGTACAATCGGTCCCATCAACACGCTACTGGGTTGCTATCAATACAACCTTGCTGCGTCGTGTGCGTTGATCCATCGTGGCCCAACTGGCAGCTTGTGGATTACTCCTGGCTACATCACCGACACCAACACCAATATTGGTAGCCTCAAAGAAAATGGCATCGACTTCAACGCCAACTACCAGCTTGACCTCAGCGACGTAGGCGCGTCGGGCGACGGCCAGGTGATCTTTGGCTTTACCGGTACTTGGGTCAACGAGCTCGTGACCAATCCGGGTATCCCGGGACTTCCGGCGTATGACTGCAATGGCAAATACGGTAATGCCTGCGGTACGCCAAATCCGGCATGGCGTCACCGCCTGCAGGCCACATGGCTTACGCCTTGGGACAACCTTTCGGTCACCGCACGCTGGCGCTACATTTCATCGGTTACGGCCTATAACTATGGCGCGTCCAACTTCGACTACAGGCTGCCTTCCGAAAGCTATATGGACCTCGAAGCATCGATTCCGCTGCCGAGCAATACCACCTTGCGGCTGGGTATCAACAATGTGCTCGACAACAACCCGCCGATCACGACGATTGGTGGTACCTCGGCTAACGGAAACACCTTTCCGCAGGTGTACGATGCCATGGGTCGCTATCTGTTCGCGGGCATCACGATCAACATGTAACATTACTAACTGTACTGACTTTGGCGGCGGGCTTCGGCCCGCCGTTTTTTTTCGTCTGCTCGCAAAGAAATATGGCAGGGCCAATTTACATCGCCCTTTTCACTGCGCCATTCCTGTCAGCCCCAAGGGGGACGCTCACAACGCCGATACAGACCAACCTGCAGGCGGTAGCCATAGACCTGTGAGGATACCGGCCCCGCCTCGCTTGCACTGGTAGCCCAGCCTGCACACCAAAACTCAGCGGGCCTACCGTCTGCGGAGGTAGGGTCACTTCAGAAGCGCAGTCGCAAATCCAGGATCCTTGGGCCCTTGCAGAACCATAGGGACCCGCGGCTGCGCCTCCAGGCCAATCCGTGCCTGAACGAAGGCCCAACTCCCGGAGCCGGCGGGCAACGCATCCTGCTTCAGGCCCGCAAACCTCTCTACGGACAGGCTGACCTCCGGCTTGATCCGGATTGTGCGCGGCCGCTATAAACGCTTTGCCATCAAGTAGTTCCATTGTCTCTTGGCGAGGTAATGGCACCCATTGCGGGCAGATACGGTAAACCAGCCGACTTGGAATGCCTCCGGACGGAGCGCCTCCTAGCGCCCTGGCTGTCACACAGGGAATTAGGATGTTTGCGTTGTCCGGCCAAACGCGTCATGCATCGGGGTAGTTATGGTAGACATACAGGAAACGGTATTCGGGCTCATTGCGAACCAGGCCAAGGTGGATGCCTCGACATTGACGCGGGAAACCCGGTTTTCCGATTTGAAAGTTGATTCCCTGGACGTGGTAGAAGTGATCTTCCAGATTGAGGAGAAGTTCGACATCTCCATTCCGTATAACGTCAATGACACCTCGGCGGACGGCATCGCTCTGGACACGCTGGGTGAAGTTGCCGATCTGGTCGACAAGCTCGTCAACAAGGCGGACAATCAGGGGGCCGCGTAAATGTGCGCGAGGTGCGCCGGAGCGAACGCCCAGTGCCGCCACCATCAGCCAAGAGATCACTGACATGTACCGCGTCGCCGTTACTGGCATGGGGAGTATTTCTGCGCTCGGGCACAACGCGGCCGCCATGGCCGAGGGGCTGAGGAGGGGAAAGACAGCCATTGGCCCCTTAAGCACGATGCCAACGGATGCGCTGCAGATCAAAATCGGCGGCGAGGTTGCAGGTTTTGATCCCCTACAGCATTTTACCGACAAGCAACTTGGCCTGCTCGATCGCAACGCGCAGCTGGCTCTCGTTGCCGCGCGCGAAGCTGCGCGGCAGAGCGGGCTAGATTTCCGGGGAAAGCTCGGTGCGCGCACGGCGGCCATCATCGGCTCCGGCGTGGGAGGCATGGGAACGCTCGACGATTCGTTCCGCCGCCTTTACCTGGAGCACGCAAAACGCTTTTTCCCCTTCATCATTCCCAAATTGATGGTGAGTGCGGCGGTCAGTCATGTGACGATGGATTTGGGTATTACGGGTCCCTCGTTCACGGTTGCCAGCGCCTGTAGTTCAGCCAATCATGCGATCGGAACCGCCTTTCAACTAGTCCGGGCCGGTGCCGTGGACGCCGCGGTAACCGGCGGCACGGAATCGGTGTTCACGCTGGGAACGATGAAGGCGTGGGAAGCGATGCGTATTCTGGCTCCGGACATGTGCAAGCCGTTTACCCGCGACCGCAAGGGCCTTGTCATTGGGGAGGGCGCGGCCGCCCTAGTGCTGGAAAACTGGGATCATGCCCGCGCGCGTGGAGCCACCATTTTAGGTGAAATCATTGGCTTTGGCGCCAGCGCGGATGCCGGAGACATCGTGTTACCCTCCCAGGCTGGCGCAGAGTCGGCCATGCGGGCATGCCTGGAAAGTGCCGGATTGTCACCTCAGGATGTTGAATACATAAATGCCCATGGCACTGGCACGAAGATGAACGACGTGACGGAGACAAAGGCAATCCGCGCCGTCTTCGGTTCGCATGCCGACAAACTTGCCGTTTCGTCGACAAAGTCGATAACCGGCCACGCTCTGGGAGCTGCCGGAGCGTTGGAACTCGTCGCAACTTTTCTGGCTATGTCCGGCGGATTTATTCCACCGACCGCGAACTACGACACGCCCGATCCGGAATGTGATCTGGACTACGTTCCAAACGAAACACGGGCGATGCAGGTCAATGTCGCGCTGTCAAACTCCTTTGCTTTCGGCGGATTGAACGCGGTCCTTGCAGTCCGGGGCGGCGTGTGACGATGAAGACGGTCTGGCTTGCTACGGCCGGAGCCTCGTGATGGAATTGTATTATAAGACGGAGTGACAGCGTGTCCGGCCTCAACTTCAACCGAAATGAAACACGGCCCATAGATGCGACGGAAGTCTGGCTGAACCGGCTATCCATCTGCTTGCCGCTCGTATTTCTGATCGGAGTGCCGACGGTCCTAATCACGCGCATCATTTACTTCCACTACTATCCCAGCGAATTCGTCAACGATTCACCGACGATCAGCGGAACCGCATCGCAGGCCCCGGCGGACTATTTCTTTGAAATCTGCATGATGCCGGTAGTGGCCTGCATTTTCATTGCCTGGACGCTAAACCTGCTTCGCAACACCAGGCGCCTGGCGCATACGAAGCGCCGTGGGGAAAACATCCTTGGCCCGACGATCCTGAACTGGCTTTCGTGCAGTTTCGGAATTTGTGCAGGGGTGTTTCTGGGGTTGGTAGCGATATACAACCTGAGACAAGGCCACGACGTTCATATGTTCGGCTCGTGGGCTTTCTATATCAGCCAATCGCTTTCGATTGTCTTCGACATTCTTTTCGTATTATGGATGCGCCAGATTTCGGTCGACAGCGGGATGGAGGCATCCGATTTCTGGGCACGCGTTGCGGTGGCCGCAGGAGTGTTCATCGGGTCATTCTTTTTCCTCTACATGTACGAAACAAAAAACTACGCCCCGCCGCAGACCCGATACACGATCCAACTCATCTACATTGCGTCGGAATACTTCGTCTGCATGCTGTTCCTGCTGTACCCGGCGATCGCTTATCGAGAGATGCGCAGACATTTCGCCCAGCTGGCCGTGTGGCACTCCGACGATTGATGGTCCGGCCTACGAATTTCTGAGTGTGTCCTGGTCGCCCGAGCGCCGGAGGATCAGTTTCCGCGCCCGCCAAAATCGCTGCAGCGCCGTGAAATGCGTACCCGCGGCAAGAACGGCGAGACCGGCATAGAGGACGTGCCCGCCGAGTGCGTCAGGCAGTGGAATGAAGGGATCAAGAATCAGGGCGGCAGTCAGGATCACGAGGCGCTCGAGCCGCTCCAGAAGGTCAGGCCAGGCATCATTGTCGATGGGTACCTCGACAGCCGTCCGTGCCTTGTTGTAACTGGTCAGCAGCGATCCGCTGAGCGCCAGAAACGACAGAGCCCACCAGCCTGTCACCCAGGCAATCGCGAAGTAAATGGCGGCTTCCTGATAGCGGTCGACGACGGCATCCAGATATCCGCCGAAACGCGACGTAGCATTGGTCAGCCGTGCCACTGCACCATCTATACCGTCGAAAACGAGCGAGACCGCCAGACCCAAGCCGAAAATGAGGGGGTTGCGATGGAACGGATAGAGTGCGCAATTGGCAAGGACGAAGACAAGACCGAGAATCGTCACCTGGTTGGGCGACAGGCCGGCCGCGACGAAGCCGCGCGCCAAAGCGTTCCAAAGTCTATTGGTGAAGGCTTTGTAGTTGCCGTCGATCATGGTCTGTCTTAGTCCGCTTGAGCGGGACTACCCATCGCCCCGTATCTCCAATACCACGGACGAACGCGACCATAAAATGTCGCGAAATTATCGAAGCGTTCCGAATGAAAGGCAGATGCAGCCGGATCCGGATGCATGGTCTCGCCCTCATGCGTCATGACCGCCGCGGACTGCAAATCGGCATACCATCCGGCGGCGACCGCAGCGGCCATGGCGCTGCCACGTGCGCCGCATAGTTCGGGCGCATCGACGCGTTGAACGGGGCGTCCCAGCACATCAGCAAAGATCTGGGTCCAGAAGCGGCTCCGGGCGCCACCGCCGACTATTCGAATGGTCTGGCCGCCGCGCCCCGAAAGTCGGTCGAAGGGACGCATTGCCCAGCGCGCATTGAGCGCA
>JAGWRJ010000675.1 GCA_028869725.1 Alphaproteobacteria bacterium
CCTATCCAGTCATCGATCCAGGCAAAACTGAAGGCGCCAAATCCTGCGGTCACATTGAGGATAATGCCAAACAGGGTAACTTCGGCGAGCGTCATACCGAAAGTGCCCGCCGCGTAGATCCCGCCAAATGTGAAGATTCCCACAAGCGCGTCAGTGTAGAGCATATGGGCAACGAGAAAGCGCAAAAGATTCCTTTCTTCCGACAGGTTGCGAAGCGTCTTCCTCAACATTACGAGGCCACGTTGGGTGGCGGAAAAGATCGAAAGGCCCGTGCCTGGTCGATCCGGCGTCCATACAAAGAGCGGCCAGGTGAAGAGCGCGAACCACAGCGCGACCAGCGGCCCGACGATCCGGACTTGTTCTGCCCCGGCACGATTCAGCCAGGACAGTGGCTGCTCGAAGAAGACGAACAGTTCAATCGCCAGCGCGGCCAAACCTCCGGCATAGCCGAGACCCCAGGCCCAGCCAGACCAACGACCGATGTGACTTTCGGGTGCGAGATCCGGCAGCATGGCGTTGTTGAAGGCAACGCCGAACTCGAATCCTATATTGGCAAGAACGGTCAGAAGGAGGCTCAGAGCGATGGATGTCGGTTGGGGCCTTGCGTACCACAGCAGCGCTGATGCCGAAATGCAGAGCAAAGTGAAGACGAGCAGCCATGGCTTGCGGCGTCCACCTGCGTCGGCAATGGCACCGAGTATCGGACTCAACACTGCGATGATCAGGCCGCTCACAGCGATCGCGTAGCCCCAAAGCGCCTGTCCCCGCGTTTCATTTGCCGTGATCGCCTGCGCAAAATATGCAGGGAATACGAAGGTGATGATCAGCGTCGTGAACGGAGAGTTTGCCCAATCATAGAAGGCCCAGGCGATAAGTCCGCGCCGCGGGCAGGGCGCGGTTGGTAGTGCCCCTCGCTCGGCAGGAATGACCTGCTCAGGCAGCACCTTTGCCATTCTGATACTCGCGTCATGGCCCAGCGACGTATGAGGCTAGACGCGGTGGGGGCCGCGATGTTGAGCCAAATCAGCTATGGCGGCCGGATGTGTGGAGTAGTCTTCCGCATGGTTGCGGAGTTACCGACCGCTACTGCGGCAGAGCCCGACGCGCAGAAGGTGGCGGGGCAGCTCCTGGCTGTCATCCGCGATGTCGCTGTAACACTTCATCCGCATCGGCGCCTGACGCTTCGCGTCGATCTCGACAGCAGGCTCGATCGTGATCTCGGATTCGACAGCCTCGGACGCGTCGAACTCGTGTTGCGGCTGGAGCGTACCTTTCATATCCGATTGCCCGAGACCCTAATTGCCGAAGCTGAAACGCCACGCGATATGCTGCGCGCGGTGCTGGGACGGGCAGAGGGCAGCGGGGCGCAACGGCGCAGCGAACCGGCGACGCTTACACTCGAGGCGGCGGAGGCCGCGCCGCAGGCTGCGCGAACCCTGGCCGAGGTACTGGCCTGGCATGTCCGCACGCATCCGAACCGGCCGCACATCCTTCTGGACGATGGCATAAGGACAACGGCGATAGTGTCCTATAGCCGGCTGCATGAAGCAGCCATGGCTGTTGCCGCCGGCCTGCGGGCATCCGGAATTCAGTCCGGCCAGACTGTCGCGATCATGCTGCCGACAGGCGAAGAATTCTTCTTCGCCTTCTTCGGAACGCTCTATGCCGGTGCCGTGCCGGTGCCGATCTACCCCCCGTTTCGCCCGGCGCAGTTGGAGGATCATCTGCGCCGTCAGGCCGGCATCCTGTCCAATGCTGGCGCGCGCGTGCTCATTACCATGCCGTCCTGGAAGACCATTGCGGAGCTGCTCAAAGGTCAGGTTGCGAGCCTCGACTGCATTGAGGCCGTCGAAACCCTGCAGCAGCCAGGTGGGCAGGTGCCTCTACCCTCGGCAGAGGCGTCGGACACTGCTCTCATCCAGTACACCTCGGGTAGTACCGGCGATCCGAAGGGCGTGGTGCTGAGCCATGCCAATCTGTTGGCCAATATACGCGCCATGGGGGACGCGCTCGGTGCTAGCGCATTGGATGTGTTTGTGAGCTGGCTGCCGCTCTATCACGACATGGGTTTGATCGGCGCGTGGCTGGGGAGCCTCTATTATGCGGCACCTGTCGCGCTCCTGTCGCCCTTACACTTCCTCACGCGGCCCGAGGACTGGCTTTGGGCCATCCATCGCCACCGGGCAACACTGTCGGCTGCGCCCAATTTTGCCTTCGAGCTTTGTTTGCGGAAGATAGAGGAGACCGATCTGGCCGGCCTCGACCTTTCCTCGCTGCGCATGGTCGTAAATGGTGCCGAAGCCGTCAGTCCTGCCACGATCCGTGCCTTTACGCGACGCTTTGCCCCCTATGGCCTTAAGGACACGGCAGTTGCGCCGGTCTACGGCCTCGCTGAATGCGCGGTGGGCCTCGCCTTTCCGCCCCCCGGCCGTCGACCGGTCATAGATCGCATCCAGCGCCATGCCCTCAGCATAGATGGCAAAGCGGTTCCCGCCCGGGACGCTGACACAACGGCCCTCGAATTTGTCGGTTGCGGTCGGGCCTTGCCTGGTCACCAGATCCGCATTCTCGGCCCCCTCGGCCGCGAGCTTGAAGACCGGCGGGAAGGACGGCTGCAGTTCCGCGGACCCTCGGCAACGGCCGGGTATTTCCGCAATCCCGACAAGACCCAGAATCTCTTCACGGATGGTTGGCTCGAGTCTGGCGACCTTGCGTACACCGTGTCGGGCGAGGTGTTTATTACCGGCCGCAGCAAGGACATGATCAAGCGCGCCGGCCGTAACATCTATCCCCATGAGGTAGAGGAGGCTGTAGGCGGTATCGAGGGCATCCGTAAGGGCTGTGTGGTTGCCTTTGGTGTTCCAGATCGCCAGGCCGGAACCGAGCGCCTGGTTATCGTCGCCGAGACGCATTGGTCCGACGTCGGCGCGCGCGAACAGCTTCGTCGCAAGGCGGATGCGCTGGCAACGGCCATATTGGAGGCACCGCCCGACGACATCGTGCTCGTCCCGCCGCATACCGTGCTCAAGACCTCGAGCGGAAAGATACGACGCGCGGCCAGCCGGGCACTGTATGAGTCCGGTCAGATGCGTGGGCCCCGCCGCCCGATCTGGTGGCAGGTCGTGCGGCTGCGCCAAGCGGCGCTGCACACCCGCCTGATGCGCTGGCAGGGGATGATCCGGGCACACATCTATGCCGGGTACTGGTGGGGCATATTGGGTCTCCTGGCGGGCGTAACGTGGCTGCTCGTCGTGTCCCTGCCAAAGCGGTCACAGCAGTGGCGCGTCATCCGCATCGCTGCACGGCTTTTTTTCCCCTTAACCGGCACGCCACTCGCCGTCTGCGGA
>JAGWRJ010000676.1 GCA_028869725.1 Alphaproteobacteria bacterium
ATGCCAGCGCCACAGCAGAGTCGCGTTCGGCGTGCATCTGATGGCTTGCGTCATAACCCCTGATTCTAGGGGACAGGAGGATGACATGGACGCAGCCCTCTGGTCCGACCGGAGCCTCAAACGAACCGCCCCTGGCGCTGCCCTGGCCGAGATGCTTTCGGGCATACGGCCGGCCCTACCGGGGATCAGCCACAAGGCGCAGCGCCATCACCGAAGCATCTTCGTCTCCGACATCCATCTGGGGACGCGCGGCTGTAAGGCCGAACTTCTGGGCGACTTTCTGGCCCGCAACTCCTGCGAACAGCTCTATCTCGTCGGTGACATCATCGATGGCTGGCGCCTGCGCCAGCGCTGGTACTGGCCCGAGACCCACAACCGGGTGCTGCACCAGATCCTTCACATGGCCGACCAGGGAACCAGGGTCATTTTTGTTCCCGGCAACCATGACGAGGTTTTCCGCCCCCTTTGCGGACGGGTCATGGCGGGCATCGAGGTGGTGCATGAAGCTATCCATTTGACCGCTGACGGCAGGAAACTCCTCGTCCTGCATGGCGACAAATATGACGGCATCATCGCCTATGCGCGCTGGCTCGCCCTCCTCGGCGACTGGGCCTACACCGTGGCCCTCAGGGCCAATGAGGGGGTCGATTTCGTGCGGCGGCGCCTCGGCCTTTCCTACTGGTCCCTGTCCGCCTATCTCAAGCAGAAGGTGAAGAATGCCGTCGAATTCATCTGCCGCTTTGAAGACGCCGTGGCCCGCGATGTCCAGCTCAAAGGCCTTGACGGCGTCGTGTGCGGTCATATTCATCACCCGGCGATCAAAGACATCGACGGCATCCGCTACCACAACGACGGCGACTGGGTTGAAAGCTGTACAGCCCTTGTCGAAGATGCCCACGGACACATGGAGATACTCTGCTGGGCCGCTCAACGCCGCGAACCGCGTATCCAAACCGGTATCAGTCCCGCAAAGGCCGTCCAGCCAGCCTAGGGATGCCCACATGACGCTGCCGCGCCAGAGCGTGGCGGCGGCGCCGGACGACGCCCTCATCAACGCGGCGCCCGAACGCATTCTGATCGTCACCGACGCCTGGGCGCCCCAGGTCAATGGCGTCGTGCGCACGCTCGAGATTCTCGGCCAGGATCTGGGCGCCATGGGCTACGAAGTGGGCTATGCCACGCCTCAGGGACGTTGGACCCTGCCCCTGCCGACCTATCCGGAAATCCGTCTTGCGGTTTTTCCCCGGCGCAGCCTCGAGCGTATGATCGACGCGTTCAGGCCCGAGGCCATTCATATCGCCACCGAGGGCACACTCGGCCTGTCGGCACGAGCCATCTGCCTCAAGCGCAGAATTCCGTTCACCACCTCCTTTCACACCCGCTTTCCCGACTATGTGCGGGCCCGTCTGCCCTTTGTCCCTGAACACCAGGTCTATCGCTTTCTGCGTTGGTTTCACGACCCGGCCGAAGCCATGATGGTTGCCACGCCGGCCCTGCAACGCGAGCTCGAGGGCCACGGCTTTGCCAACACCCGCATCTGGTCGCGGGGCGTCGACGTCGACATGTTCCGTCCCATCGCCGATGCCAGCCTGCCCTTTGCTGGACCGATCTGGCTTTACGTCGGCCGCGTCGCGGTCGAAAAGAACCTTGAGGCTTTTCTTGGACTTGACCTTCCCGGCACCAAGGTTGTGGTCGGCGACGGGCCGGCGCGCGAGACACTGGCGCGGCAGTTTCCCGAAGCCAGATTCCTCGGTGCCAAGACCGGCGAAGAACTGGTGCGCCACTATGCGGCCGCCGATGTCTTTGTCTTTCCCTCCAGAACCGACACCTTTGGTCTCGTCATGCTTGAGGCTTTGGCCTGCGGGGTTCCGGTTGCCGCCTTTCCGGTATCCGGCCCCAGCGACGTCATCGGCGATGCCCCCGTTGCTGCCTTGCGCACGGATCTGCGCGAAGCCTGTCTGAGAGCCCTGTCGATA
>JAGWRJ010000677.1 GCA_028869725.1 Alphaproteobacteria bacterium
GCGAATGGCCTTGATGTCGTGCATGGGCAAACGTCCTCAGATCTGTCCTGTTCATGACCGGCCAGAGGGGCCATCGACAAGCAAAATTTTTATTGCGCCGCCTCGAGCGCGGCTGGCCCCGGGACAGAGCCACCTCACGCCACCGGTGGCGCACCACAGCCCGGCACAGGGACAAAAGCCCGGTAGGGCTCGTCACTGGCCCTCGGGTTCTGCGCTGTCTTGCTCACTACGCTTTTTCTCGATCAGCCAGACAAAGAATATCGAGATCTCGTAAAGCACCAGTAGCGGGATCGCGAGGCTCATCTGGCTGAACACGTCCGGCGGCGTGACCACCGCCGCCAGGGCAAAGATGCCGACAATCGCATAGCGGCGAAAATCGCGCAGCTGCTTGGCGCTGATGATGCCCACGCGCCCCAGCAGCGTGAGCAGCACCGGCATCTGAAAGGTGAGACCGAAGGCAAAGATCAGGGTCATAACAAAATCAAGATAATCGCTGACCTTGGCCAGAAGTTCGATGCCCATGCCATTGGTCTGGCCACTTGTCTGAAAGCTGGCGAAGAACCGGATCGCGATGGGCAACATCACGTAGTAGACGAAGCTCGCTCCGGCGATGAAGAGCACCGGGGTGGCGAAGAGGAACGGCAGAATGGCCCGCCGTTCATCCCGATAAAGTCCCGGCGCGATGAACAGCCAAAGCTGGCTGGCTATGATCGGAAAGGACAGGCACAGCCCGCCAAACATGCCTACCTTCACATAGGTGAAGAAGGTTTCATAAAGTGCCGTGTAGATGAGATGGTCATTGCTGCGCCCGTGCAGCGCGCGGGCCAGCGGATCGGTGAGAAAGCCGTATATATCCCGGGCAAAAACAAAACAGAGCAGGAAACACAGCGCAAAAGCGATGAGCGAGTAGATCAGCCGCTTGCGCAGTTCGATGAGATGGTCGAGCAGCGGCGCTTTGGTCGCTTCCATCGCCTCTTCATCTGCAGACGAGCGCTCGTTCACCTAGAGCCCCGTTGGCGTGGTGCCCGGAGGCGATGGATCCGGGCGCTGCGCACCAGCTGCGTGGTCGACCGCCTGTGCGGGCTCTGATGGACCTGGCGGCAGCAGCGGATGCTCTGCGACGTCATGCTCTGCGATGCTGTCGGCATCGTCCGGAGGTGTGTCCACCACGGGCGTCGGTGCGGAGGCAATGCCATCGCTGCGCTGGATCGAGCGATTGATCTCATCCTGAATACGGGTGACGGGATTGTGCGTCCGCAACGCCGCTATCTCGCGGCGCAATTCGTCGAGTTCGGTCTCGCGGGCCAGCTCATCAAAGTTCGCACGAAACTGATCGGCCATGCGCCGGGCCTTGCCCACCCAGCGCCCGATCATGCGCATCAGCCGCGGCAGGTCCTTTGGCCCCACCACGACCAAAGCGACGACGAGCACAAGAAGGAGCTCGCTCCAGCCGATGTCGAACATGCCTCACCCGTGTCCCGCGCTAGCGGCCAACCTGTTCCTTGGAATCGGCAGGCATCGTCTCCGCACGTTCCGGCTCGCGATGTTCGCTGACGAGGACACGTGGAGGGGCCTGGCTAGGGCGTTGCTGGTCGTCGGCATCGTCCTTAAGGCCTTCGCGGAAATTCTTGATGCCCTTGGCCACGTCGCCCATCAAATCCGATACCCGGCCGCGCCCAAACAGAATGAACACCACCAGCGCCAGGACCAAAAGATGCCAGATGCTGAACGATCCCATCGTCTTCTCCTAACGACCCGCCTCAGGGTCTGCGATAGCGTCGGGCTTAGACCCTCCGCAGGGTCGGCGCAAGGCATTGGCCGTGCACCGCATTGGCCCCTACCCCAGCTGCCTTCAGAGCAGGCTGATCTCGCCCTTGCGGCCGAACGCCGCCGCCAGCGCCGACAGCCGTTTGGGAACCGGATCGGACACCATCGCCCGCCGGTTCGCCGGTACCTGCAGAAATAGGCGACCGGGCGTAAGTTTAAACGGGTAGTGGGCAAGTTCACCGATGGCACAGCCCGAAAGGGCAAAGCCAAGGCGGGCCACCAGCCCCATGCGCCGGGCCAGATTCTGATCCTCAGCGGTCAGCAGGTCATGGGCTCCCCGCCCCAGCGGCAGATCATCATCCCCCCGGTATCGGTGAAACACAGTGGTGGCGAGCACCGCCCGGTCCCGGTGGCTTGCTCCGGCAAAGGGTGCCGTCAGCACCTCTTCAAAACTGCCAAGCGCCCGGTCGTCGGGGTGGCGCCGCCAGCCAATGTCCGAAAACTCGAAGGCGGCACGGCGCAGGCGGCGGCAGGCGGCAGGTTCGTCTTCGAACAGCGGCTGGCTCCAGGCAAAGAGCTCATCTGCATGCGCCGGCGCACGGCTCATGCGCTGATTGGCGGCTGCGGAAAATTCGAGGAGCGGATCCTTGTCCCGCTCCTCACGCAACAGTGACCCATGCAATAGTCCCTCGCGCAGCCCATAGGCGGAAATCACCACCTCTTTCAGCCCGGTGGCGAGCAGCAGCCGCTCGAGCACCACCGCGCCATAGGGCAGCGCCTCGGCACGGCGCCGTGAAATGACCCCTATCTTGTCGAGCGTCTTGCGCGACAGTCCGGAGAGCGCCCGGCACAGCTTGAGGGCCCGGGCCGCGGGGATGGTATAGTGATGCAGGACATGAAGCGGATAGGCTTCGCGGTCCATGTCGACGCGGGCCAGGGCCCGCCAGGTTCCTCCGACCGCGTAGAACGCTCGCCCCCGCAACTGCGGCAAGACATCGAGATCCTTAAGACCGCTGTCGACAATGGCGCGGGCCCGCTCGGGATCGTGACGGGCAGCATCCATCAGCCTGAGGGGGCCGAAAGGCAGGGTCATTGCGGCCCCGGTGGCCCCCCCGCTCAACGTGACCATGTCGAGGCTGCCACCACCCAGATCGCCGGCAAGACCTGCGGCATCAGGGATTCCGGCCAGCACACCTTCGGCCGCTACCCGTGCCTCCTCCTCGCCTGAAAGCACCCGAATCGGGCTTCCCCAGGCGGCCTGCGCGGCAGCGATGAACTCCGGACCGTTGGTGGCGTCACGGGCCGCCGCGGTCGCGACTGCGAGGCGATGGCGGATGCCAAAGGAATCCGCGAGCAGGCGAAAGCGCGACAGCGCCCCGAGCGCCATCTCGATGCCTGCGGCATGCAACCTGTGGGTGGTCACCATGTTGCGCCCGATGCCGCAGATGGATTTTTCATTGTGGAGGATGGCCGGGGTGCGCGTGACCGCCTCATAGGTGACAAGGCGCACCGAGTTGGAGCCGATATCGACAATCGCAATCGGGCCCTTCATCCGGGCGGAAGCCGGAGAGCGCGGCGCAACGGCAAGGGCAAGGGCGCTCACATCCACGCGTTAGTCACCCTTTGGTGAAACTGTAGTCCGTCCGGTCTGTTCCTTCTGGCCTTCGATCCTGAGTGCGCGACCGCGCCCGGACAATGACGGATTGGTCATAAAATAGGTGTGGGCGCAGAATGACATTGGATCGGCAGCCCCCGGATCGCGCGTATAGGTCGCATCCGCATTCATGGTCCAGCTCTGGGCCCGGTCCTTCAGGAGAGCCACGAGGATCTGATCCAGGATCTGTTCGTGGACCGTGGGATTTTCGATCGGCACCAGGGCCTCGACCCGCCGATCAAGATTGCGTGGCATCCAGTCCGCCGACGAGATGAAAAGCTTTGCCTTGGGGGAGGGCAAGGCATGGCCATTGCCGAAGCAGACGATGCGCCCGTGTTCGAGAAAGCGCCCGACGATCGATTTGACTTCGATGTTCTCGGAGAGTCCGGCGACCTTAGGTCTCAGGCAGCAGATGCCACGAACCACAAGACGGATCTGTACCCCGGCCTGGCTTGCGCGATAAAGCGCATCGATGATTCCCGGATCAACAATGCTGTTGAGCTTGGCCCAGATGGTCGCAGGCCGTCCATTGCGGGCGTGGGAAACTTCCTCAGCAATGCAGGCCATCAGCTTGGCGCGCAGATTGAGCGGCGATACCGAGATCTTCTCAAGCGCTACAGGCTCGGCGTACCCGGTGATGAAATTGAACAGCTGCGCCGCATCGCGCCCCAGCACCGGATCTGCCGAGAACAGCGACAGATCGGTATAGACCTTGGCCGTCACCGGATGATAATTGCCCGTGCCGAAATGCACATAGGTGCGCAGTACCCCGCCCTCCCGACGCACCACCAGACTGACCTTGGCATGGGTCTTCAACTCGATGAAGCCATAGACAACCTGAACGCCCGCCCGCTCAAGATCCCGGGCCCATTTGATGTTGGCTTCTTCATCAAATCGTGCCTTCAGCTCCACCAGCGCGGTCACCGACTTGCCTGCCTCGGCCGCCTCGATCAGCGCCTTGACGATCGGTGAATCCTTGGAGGTACGGTAGAGCGTCTGTTTGATCGCAACGACATCCGGATCGGCCGCCGCCTGACGCAGAAACTGCACCACGACATCGAAGCTCTCGAACGGGTGATGAACAACAATGTCCTTGGCACGAATGGCGGCAAAACAGTCTCCGCCATGATCGCGGATACGTTCGGGATAGCGTGCGATATAAGGAGCAAAGAGCAGTTCCGGCCGATCGTCGAGAATGAGCTGCCGGGTGTCGGCAAGCCCCAGAAGATGATCCACGAGAACAAGCTCTGCGCCTTTGAGCTTCTGCTCGTCGGCGATGAAGGTACGCAGGTTTTCCGGCATGGAGGCGCTGCACTCCATGTGGATGACCGAGCCCCGCCGACGACGTTTGAGCAGCGTCTCGAACAGGCGCACGAGATCTTCGGCTTCTTCCTCCACCTCGACATCGCTGTCGCGGATCAGTCGCAGCAGACCTGAACCAAGAACCGTATGGCCGGGGAAAAGCCTGTCGAGATAAAGGCCAAGAACATGTTCGAGCGACACAAACCGCGCCTCGGGTCCGGGCAGACGAATGAAGCGTTGCAGCTGTGCCGGAACCGGCAGCAGCGCACTGATCTGTTTGCCGTCGCGCTTGCGCAGCAATTGCAGGGCCAGAGTGAAGCCGAGGTTGGGGATGAACGGAAAGGGATGGGCCGGATCAAGCGCCAGAGGGGTCAGGACCGGAAAGATCTGCTCACGGAAATGGACCTCCAGCAGATCATGATCATCCGCGGTCAGTTCCTCCGGCTTCAGAAGGCGGATGCCCGCCGCCCGCAGTTCGTGGCACAGGTTCGACCAGATCGTTTGCTGATCGGCAATCAGGGCGGCGGCTACCTCATCAACCCGTGCAATCTGCTGGGCCGGGGTCAAGCCGTCGTCACTCAGTGTGGTGACGCCGGCGGCAACCATACCCTTCAGGCCCGCCACCCGAACCATATAGAATTCGTCGAGGTTCGAGGCCGAGATCGACAGAAACCGCAGCCGCTCGAGCAGGGGATGGCGCGGGTTCTGCGCCTCCTCAAGCACCCTGCGGTTGAATTGCAGCCAGCTGAGCTCGCGATTCACGAAGCGTTCGGGACTGTCGAGGTCAATCGCCACAGGATCGGGCGTGCGGGCAACTACCGCCGCCGCCCGTCGGCGCGGGCCACCCACCGCCCCGCCAAGCGGCAGGGTTCCATCCGGTGTTGCCGACGCCGAACTCTGACTGGCCATAGCTCCCTCGTGTCGATCTGGCTCTGCCATCCGACAGGTTAATGTGTAGTCCCGTGCGTACCACGGTGTGGGTTCGCGAACCCTTAAGTCCGGTCTTTCTAGCACCCAAGCAGGCGCTTGTAGAGCGCAGGCCGTCGCCACAGAGACCGGCAGATCCTGCCTCTAGCCGGCAAGCAGGTCCCGGATCAGGCCGAGGGTGATGGGGCGGCCTTCCGCCAGCGCCCGTCTGTCGGCCAATTCGACAAAATCGCGGATCGCCGCGGGAGACCGCTCCAGAAATTGCAGCATGCGGTCCACCACCGCCTGCGGCACGCGCAGCTGGCGATCAGCAAACAGCTTGTGAGCCAGAGCCGCAAGCAGCGTCTCATCCGGCTCCCACAGCGGAAAGGCCAGAACGGCTGCAAAGCGGGAGGCAAGATCTGGCAGCACGACCGGCCACAGCGCCGGGGCAGCCCGTCCTGTCAGCAGGAGCGGGGCCTGGAGCGAGGCCTCCTCGAGCAGGGAAAAGAGCAGCCGGTCACGGGCAAGGCTCGGCGGTTCCTGATCGACATCTTCCACGGCAATGGCGGTCCGTCCCTCGAGTGCCGCTGACGATAGTTCGCCGAGCGCATGGGCGGGCAGCACGAGGCCGTTCGCAGCCTTGAGCCAGGCCGCAGTCAGGTGTGACTTACCTGACCCCGACGGCCCGTAAAGTGCCGCCACCGGCGCCGGCCAGTCCGGCCAGCGATCGATGAACCGCACGGCCTGTGCATTGGCCTCGGCCACAATGAAGGCCTCCCGCGTCAGTCGCGGGTCGGGAACAAATGGCAGGGGCAGTTGCGATGCCACGGGAGCTGGCCTCAGGTCGCACGCGCCCAGCAGGCCAGTGCCTGCAGGCCGCGGACCGCGTAGAGACATCCCGATCCCACGGTCAGTGCGGCAACCCCGGCCATGAGCGCCGTGCGCCCAAAAGGCCAGTTCAGTCCGAGACTGAGTGCCGCCAGCGTGACTGCCACGAAAACCACCTGCAGCACGGTGGAGGCTTTGCCGATCGCCGACGGCTCGATTGCGAAGGGCCGCCCCAATGTCCAAGCCAGCCCAAAGCCCAGAATGAGCAGACCGTCGCGCCCGATCACCACCGCAGCAAGCCACAACGGCACCGCACCGACCACTGCCAGCGTCCCGAAAGCAAACAGCATCAGCAGCTTGTCTGCTGCCGGATCGAGCAGACGCCCCAGCGGGGTAGTCCAGCCGAACTGCTTGGCAAGCCAGCCATCGGCCGCATCGCTCAGACCTGCAGCAGCAAACAGCAATAGTGCCGCTGCGTCATGACCCTCCAAGAGCATGAGCGCCACCAGCGGCGCTGCCAGCACGCGCAAGCCGGTTAGGAAATTGGGTAAATTGAAATTCTGACGCGTCACCTTGAACCCGTGGAGGCAAGCGCAGACGC
>JAGWRJ010000678.1 GCA_028869725.1 Alphaproteobacteria bacterium
GGCGTAGTCCCGGAATCGGCGATGGCTGGCCTGCGCAGGATGGGGCTGTTCGGGACCAATACACCGAAGCAGCATGGCGGGCTTGGGCTTTCCATGCTGGGAAGTTGCCTCGCCATCGAGGAGCTCGCAAAGGCCCACACCGCCTTCTATTACCTCAGCGGTGTCAACGTCCATATCGGTTCCAAGGCCATCGAGTTCTATGCCCGCCCCGAAATTCGCCGGCGATGGCTGCCTGAGCTCGCCAGTGGCCGGGTCATTGGCGCCTTCGCCCTGACGGAATCCGAAGCGGGATCGGATGCGGCGCGCATCACCACCGCGGTCAGGCGAGACGGCGGGCATTATGTTCTGAGCGGAAAGAAGACCTACATCACCAACGCACCGGTCGCTGGTGTGTTTACGGTGTTCGCAACGCATGATGCTGCTGCGGGCGCCAAGGGCGTTTCCGCCTTCGTGATCGACGCGGCGACCCCGGGCCTGCGCATCGGGCGCACGATCGAGATGGCCGCTGGCCGCGGCAGCGCCCACGCCGAGGTGATCCTTGAGGATTGCCGCGTGCCGTGCGACTGCCTGCTTGGGGAGGAATGCGCGGGTTTCGGCATCGCGATGCGCTGTCTCGATGCCGGACGAACCCATTGGGGCGCCTACTGCGTCGGTGCGGCCTCGCAGCTTCTCAGCTACGCGCTGGACCACGCTTCACGGCGCGAGACCTTTGGCCGCAAACTGCGCGATCACCAGGGCATCGAATGGACGATTGCGGACATGGCGGCATCGCTGCACGCCGCGCGCCTCGTCGCTTACGAAGCTGCCTGGCGCTATGATCAGGGCGATGCGGCGGCGCGTACCGCGGCAGCGGCCCTATCGAAGTATACGGGTGCCGAAATGGTGCAGCGAGTGGCCGATACCACTCTTCAATTGTTTGGCGGTTCGGGTTACTCGAAGGATCTTCCGATCGAGCGCATCTGGCGCGAAACGCGGGTGGTCCGCATCCTCGATGGCACGTCGGAGATCATGCGGCAGATCATCGCCCGCAACGCATTCAGGACTCACGACCGCAGCAACGCTCGGCACTGATCCCATAGCTGCTTGAGGGAGGCTGGACTGTGGCGGGAGCGACCTTGAAATTGAAACAGCAGCGGAGTCGTGATCGGCGCCAGCAGATCATTTCGGCTGCAACAAAGCTGTTCGGCCGCAAAGGTATCGATCGCACGTCGCTGACCGAGATCGCCAGTACGGCCAACGTACCGCTGTCAAGCATTTATGATTATTTCGAAGACAAGCAGGCACTCGTCCTCGAAGTGCCCGAGGAGAACTTCACCGCGCTCTACGAGAAGACCGAACCGCTCTTGCTCAAGGGCGGCACCGATCCGCTCGAGCAGCTCAGGATCACCTATTTGTCGAACTTTGAATATATCAGCGAGAATCCCGGTTGGGGGCGCGTTTTTTTTCTTGAGATTTGGCCAAGCATCGCGGCAGCCGAGCCGAAAATCAGGAGATCCGTGGACAAATACGGCCTGCGCTACGTGTCCCTGATCAAACAGGCTATTCGAGTCGGGCGATACCGGAAGAACCTCGATCCTTACGTTGCAATGTCCCTCCTCATGGGCGGCATGTGCCAGGTCACTGCAGTCTGGCTTCTCTACGGCAGGAAATACGACCTCGTAGGCAAGGGCAAATCCCTGTTTGCAACCTTGAATGAGGGATTTAAGGCATAGCCGCCGCGACACAGTTCGCTCGCAACGAACAGTCCATGCGGCAGCGCTCCGGCGGCGAGGCCCGCGGGCTCGTCAGCATTTCCAGTGCATCACTTCGGACCGGTAGCA
>JAGWRJ010000679.1 GCA_028869725.1 Alphaproteobacteria bacterium
GCATCGCCGACCATCCCGTGAACCGCGTCGCCGAACTCCTGCCCTGGAAACTGCCAGACATCCGCCCCAGGCTCGATCAGCGCCTCGCAGCTTGACGCGCCGCGTCAACCATCTCCACCGCGGCACTCACCGGACGCTTACACTGAAGCGACGAGACGGCACCGATCAGCATGACGATCGCGGAGCCCCGAAAGGAGGATGTCCCCATTGTGCTTGACGCGAGGCAACGGGGATCAAAGCACGGAGCGCTGGGCGATCGCCTGCTTGAAAAGGGCGATCGCCTTGCCTGGGTTCAGGCCTTTGGGGCAGGTCGCAGTACAATTCATGATCGTGTGGCACCGATACAGACGGAACGGGTCATGCAAATCGTCAAGCCTCTGCTCAATGGCTTCATCGCGACTATCCACGATCCAGCGGTAGGCCTGCAGCAGCACCGCCGGACCGAGATAGCGATCACCGGTCCACCACCAACTCGGACATGCGGTGGTGCAGCAGAAGCAGAGGATGCATTCCCAGTAGCCATCGATCTGTGCTCGCTCCGCGATCGACTGCGGCCGTTCTCCATCCGGTGGTGGAGGTGTGTCTGCTTGCAACCACGGTTTTATCAGCCGGTACTGGGCATAGAGGTGGCCCAGATCGACGACCAGATCCTTGATGACCGGCAAATGGTTTAGCGGGTAAATGCGGACAGCACCGTCGATCTCGGCAATCGGCGTCGTGCAGGCGAGGCGGTTGGTGCCATCGATGTTCATGGCGCAAGAGCCACAGACACCCTCGCGGCAGGAGCGGCGGAAAGTCAGCGTCGGATCGATCTCGTTTTTAATCTTGATGAGGGCGTCGAGCACCATTGGCCCGCATTGATCGAGGTCGACGGAAAACACATCATGTGCCGGGTTGGCGTCCGCGTCCGGGTTCCAGCGATAAACACGAAGCTGCTTGAGGTGCGAACGGTCGGCCGGCGCTGGCCACGTCTTACCGCTGCTTACTCTCGAATTCGCTGGGAGTTTGAACGCAACCATCGTCGCCTCTCCTTTCGTGAGTCAGAGCAGGCGCCGCGCCCTATGCCGATACCGCGATCCTGTCGTCGGCGCCATTTCCGTTCCCTACCCCGCCAATATGGCCTGGTATCACATATCTGGCCGTCTTGGTGAGCCATCTCCAGCTTGATATTGGTATTATTGGTACCGATTTAAAGGAAAGTTACCCGGCAGGCCAACGTCTCAGCCAATTCGTAGGAGCGCCAAACGTATGTCGCACGAATACGATGATCCGGTCACCGCATTGGCGATCGATACGGCAGTAAGCGTAGCGCTTCGGTTACATGCGCAAAGACGGGCCGTGCTGCTCGATGATATTGCAAGAGAGGCCGTGGATGCCGTCTTCTGTCACTGTGTTACGCGAGCTGCGGATGCCAGTATGGGTCATACTTCCCCGGTGCATGAAGGCCTGATTGCGGAAGTTACGAGGCTGGTGCGCCTGGCGGCCGACGATTGCGTCGTCGACACGGCTTCCGAGGAGTCATTTCCCGCGAGCGATCCGCCGGCCTGGATCTGGCGGGCGTGACCCGCGCGCGCTGCAATCCTGCTTATGGTCTACCAGTCGGCTGCTGCGGCTCCGCCGCATCGAGCATCAACGCCGCATGGGCATAAGCGCCGCCGGCGCGCATTTCGGCAGCGACCCAGATCGCCTCCATCAACTCCTGCTCGGTCGCCCCGGCGCGCAAGGCCGCCTTGGTGTGACCCTTGATGCAATAAGGGCACTGGGTGACGTGCGCCACGGCCACCGCGATGATCTGCTTGAACTTCGCCGACAGGGCTCCTTCGGCGAATACTGCCTTGCCGAACGCCTCGAACGCCGCCTGCTGCGCCGGTGCGAGCGCTCGCCTGCGTTCGGCCGACTGCCGGGTGGCCTGAGGATACATCCTCTCGCTCATCTCACGTCTCCAGTCCACAATGTTGCGTCTTTCCGCGGCCGTAAATCATCGGCTCGGCCTTTCCAGCGGCCATCCAGCTCGCCGCCTTCGCGCGTCACCAGCACCCTCCCACCACGTCGCCGGTGGCATCCGACGTCATAGAGCGGAACGGACCGTGACCTCACCTCGTTTGATCTCGGTGCGGAAACCATGCACGATTTTCACGGCCTGTCGGCTCATCGGCGGCCACTCCCGCATCCTGCCGAGCCGCTGAGCGGCTCGGTTCAGGCTTTCAAGAAAGAGGTATTTTAGATACAATATAAACTTGCGTTCGCCAACGTCCATCCTCAGGATCTGTCATGCGCTTGACACAGTTTACCGATTTCGGGATCCGCGCTCTGATTCTCCTGGCCGACCGCGATGGCGAAGTCCTGAGTGCCGCCGCCATCGCCGGGTCGCTCGGCGTGTCGGTTCATCACATGGCGAAAGTACTCCAGGCGTTGGGCGACGCCGGGTTGGTCCGCAGCCATCGGGGCAAACAGGGTGGAGTAGCACTCGCACTTCCGCCATCGGCCATTCGCCTGGGTACTGTTGTGCGCGTGCTGGAGCAGGGCCAGCCACTGGTCGAATGCTGCCGCGCCGATGGCGGTGCCTGCGTGCTGACCCCGGCCTGCCGGTTTCGCGCGATACTGCGCGGAGCAGAGCACGCTTTCCTTGTAGAGCTGGATAGGTTCAGTCTCGCCGAATGCCACATCCCTGGTCTTGCCAAACTCCTCGCTCCAAACCGCGCCGCGTAGGGCGGGCGGCACCACCCGCTCTGACACAAATTCGGTATTGACAATACTGATATCACGGGTAGAGTGATTCTGCGGTGGCGACTGACGCCAGATGGAGGAATTCATGAGCCAGCTTGTCGATGTTTCCGGACTAGCCGCCCAGACGGTCGGACGAATTGCCGCAACCATGCCCGGGGCTGCGGGCATTTTCCAGGAACACGGGGTCGATTTCTGCTGCGGTGGCGACCAGACCCTCGCCGATGCCGCGGCCAAGCGGGCGCTCGACGTCAAAGCACTGATCGATGAACTCGCCGCGGCCAACCCAGCCAGCGCGGCGACGATGGATGATGTACCGTCGGCACAATTGATCGAGTACATCGAGACGCGTTTCCACGCTGTCCATCTGCGCGAGCTGGCGTGGCTGATCCGTCTCGCGGGCCGGGTCGAAGTCGCGCACAAGGACAACGCCGTCGTGCCGGCGGGGCTTGCCGATTTGCTTGCGCGCCTGCGTGCGGAGATGACTCTGCATCAGAAGCGAGAGGAGGTTGTGCTGTTCCCGATGATGCTGACGGGCGGCGGACCGATGATTGCGGCAACGATGGCCGCCATGCGCGCCGAGCACGATGATCACGGAGCGTCTCTGTCGGCGATCGATCGGCTTACCCATGGCCGTTCGGCACCTGACGATGCGTGTGCCACTTGGCGTGCACTCAGCACCGGGCTGACCAAGTTTCACAACGACCTCGTGACGCATGTGCATCTCGAGAACAACATCTTGTTTCCGCGATTTGCCAATACCAGTGCGGCTGACGCAAGAGCCTGACGTCAAGTATCTCGGGGGTGGTCGCAAAGCCATGCGTGCACCGGCCGCGTGTGTCGTGATGTGCTTGACTGGAATGTTCCGTGGGTGGCAGAGCGGCGGCGTACGACCTGCGGAAGATCGTTGCGCCCGCCGGTATGGAGATCGCCGATGACCTACGTGGTCACCGAAAGCTGCATCAAGTGCAAATATATGGATTGCGTGGAGGTATGTCCGGTGGACTGCTTCTATGTGGGTGAGAACATGCTGGTGATCAATCCAGATGAATGCATTGATTGCGGCGTGTGCGAACCGGAGTGTCCGGCTGAGGCGATCGTGCCGGATTCCGACGTCAAGGCCGCAGACTGGCTCGAAACAAACCGCGCGTTCGCCACCGTCTGGCCCAACATCACCCGCAAGGGCACGCCACCGGACGATGCCGATGATTGGAAGGACAAGCCCGGCAAGGCCGACCTGCTCTCGCCGGCGCCTGGAACGCCGTGACGATCGATGCCTTGCTGCCCGTATACCGTGAACTGCTTGCATTGCACGTGATCTCGGTGATCGTCTGGATGGCCGGCATGATCACCCTGCCCATCATCTACGCCAGGCATACGGCTACGGTCACGGCAGTGGCGCGCGACGCCGGCTTCGTGGAACTCGAACGCGCCATCATCAAGCGGATTGTCAACCCAGCGATGTATGCCGCCTGGGGCTTCGGCATCTTGCTGATTGCGACGCCTGGCGCGATATCATGGTCTGCGCCATGGTGGTGGACGAAGCTGGTTGCCGTGCTCGCGTTGTCGGGCTATCACGGCGCGCTATCCGCTTGGCGGCGCGGTCTACGAGACGGCACCGATCGCCACAGCGCCCCCTTCTATACGATAGTGACGCTCATCCCGATCGGATTGGTCGTGCTCATCGTCACGATGGTGATCATTCGGCCTTGATCCTCTCGCGCAGTACATCGCGCAATACGACCGCGTTGTTGCGCTCTGTATCATGCGCCGCAAAAAGCAGTGTCACGGGGCCAGCGCGGCATAGCCGCAGCAGTTCTGCCATCGGCGTGGGATTGGCCATGAGTTCCGACCGGTAGCGCATCGCAAAGGCGTCCCAGCGCGCGGGCTCGTGCCCGAACCAGCGACGCAAGGCGTCGCTAGGAGCGATGTCCCTAAGCCACATATCTATCTTGGCCGACGCCCGGACCAAACCTCTTGGCCAGAGCCGGTCGACCAGAACACGCAGGCCATCCTCGGCACCCGGCGCGTCGTACGCACGTCGCAGATGGATGCCCGCGGTCACGGCGTTGCACATGTACTTACGGGGCGCGTCCGGCAAGTTCGTCGGCGAGGGCGATGTTGGCCTCATGTGATCGGAGCATCTCGGAGAGATCGGAATGAAGCTGATTGTCCCGCACGCGCGGCAGTATCTCTCGCAGCTTTCGTACAACCCAGCCTTGACCACGACTGAGGAAAGCGATGCGCTCGCGAAGATCCGGAACGGCCATCGCCTTCCCGTAAAGGACGCCGACCGGCGGAGAGGGTATCGCGCCCAGCACCTTGATGTGACGCGTCAGGATCTCGCAGAAATGCGCTTCGTCTTTCTGGATGGCCGCCATCAAATCCGCAATCGGGCCGCTGCCAGCAGCGTTTGCGCTTTCCCGTGTGACGCGCGCGACAGCGTCCTCCGTTTCCAGCAGAGCGTTCAGGAATGCGATCAGTTCATCTTTGCCAGCATAGCCCATATAGGCATCGTCCGCCTCATGCATCGAACAGGCTGGCGAGCTCACTTCGACGGGGAGAGGATCATCATTTGGGTTTGTCATTGATCCAAGCCTTCCAGCGTCACGCGCCATGTTCGGTGGACTTGCTTCGGAAAAGCGAGCCGCGTTCGACCGATATCAGCGTCTTTGCCCCGCTCGACCACACTGTAGACCAGTCCACGCATCGGCTCCTGGCAAAAGACGTCGGACGACAGGCCAACCCCCGAGCCACAAATTCAGCGTTAACCCTAAAGCCGGCATTCACCGCTGTGACCGCATCCGACGCCGTGACCGCGGCTAGCCCCTTGTGGTCAATCGAACGTAGCGTTTCTTCGCCGGATCGACCGGTGGCCGTCGCCTCAATCACCATGGCTCGCCTCCCGGACTCGCGGCATGGTCCGTTCCGACCGTGGTCGTTGCCGTCGGATTTCGCCCTTCTGCGCCGCGATGCCCATTTCCAGACTGTCGGCAATCCGGTGCGCGCGATCGAGAAAGTGTGCCACCGCCGGTGGCGGGCAGATCTCACTTACGGTCTCGGCGAAGATCTCAAGCCAGCGATTGAACTCCGGCGTGTCGATGGGAAGCGCGAGATGTGCCACCATCGGCTGACCGTGATAGCGGCCACTCATCAGCGCAACCGACGACCAGAAGGTGCATAGCCGCGCGATGTGTCCTTCCCAGTCATGTACCTTGTCCTCGAAAATCGGGCCGATGAGCGGATCGCGTCGGGCTCTTTCGTAGAAGGTGCGTACGACCCGTTCGATCATCGCCTCGTCGATCCCCGTCCGCGCGACAATACCATCGATAATCTGACGACGATCGGGTGAACCGGATTGGGTCTCCAGAATCATTCTCGTCCTCATCTGCGAGCCAAGAAGAGCGCCATCGCTTTGCGCTTCCAGCATAACATGCATATGAAATGTATCTTATTGCGTCAACCTTCAACCCCGGGCCGTAACACCGCCGGAGAAGAGGAAAAATGCGTCTGACCTTGTGGACCGATTATGCATTGCGGACGCTGATTTTTGTCGGCGCGAAAGGCAGACAATTCGCCACGATCGCCGAGATCGCCAAGAGCTTCGATGTCCCGAAAACCCATTTGATGAAGGTCGTGAATCGCCTCGGGCAACTTGGGTATCTGGAAACGGTCCGCGGCAAGGGCGGTGGAGTCAGGTTGGGCCGTCCACCATTGGAGATCGTCGTAGGCGCAGTCGTGCGGGAAACGGAGGAAGATCTGGCTGTGATGGGCTGCCTGGGAAGAACCGGGTTTTGTCGTATTGAGGCGTGTTGTGTCCTACGCGGTGCACTTCATCAGGCCACGCAGGCTTTTTTGACCACGCTCGACGGCTACACCTTGGCCGACCTCTTGGCGCCCCGCGCCAGGCTCGTCCAGAGTTTAGGCATAGCGCCTGTGAAGATTCGCCGAAGTGCGTTGGGTTTTGTTCCCGAGTGATTCTAATGGCGAGTTTCCTGTGACCACAACCACAAACAGAAGCGCCCCCGAGGTAGCGATGCGATTCTGCGAAGGTGGCATAGACGGTATGCGCGCTTGTCGGCGCGCGGGCCAGGCAGTGGATGGAGGCGATTGCGTTGGATAGCGATCGTCCATTTAAGCACATCGAGCCGCTGCGGGCCGTCCTCGCATCCGCGGGCAGCGGCCCCGGTGAGCAGGCCATGACCCTGCCCGGCATCAGTTCGGCCAATGGTCCGACGCTGGCAGCAGCGCTTCGCCGAAGCGGGGATTGACGGTCTGCTGCGTGACAATACCCGCAAGCCGGGCAAGCCACCGATTGCGGCCGAGACGGTGGCGCGCGTGGTGGCGTTGACCTGTGCCGAATCATCTCGAACTGGGATGCGCGGCCTCTAGCGAGCCGGCGATGTCGGCGATGGACCGGAACAGCACCAGTGCGTCGTCCTTGGACGGCAGGAATCCGCGGTGGCGCCAGGACGACGCCGCCTCCTCATCCACGGCGTTGACGACCAGAGCGCGCCCGCCGATCAGCGCGGCGCCACTGACGCTGCGGACAAGCGCATGGTTAAACAGTCCGGTGCCGATCCCTCGCCCGACCCAGGCCAGATCGGTCGCGAGTTGGCCGAGCAGAATGCAGGGCACCGGGTTCGGCGGCTGGCCGGTGCGGATCGAGCGCGGCAGGGCGGCGGGGACGATGGCGGTCGGCGCCAGGCCGTAATAGCCGACGACACGGGCCGCCACGTGGACGACCATGACCACCGTGAACCCCTTCTGCTGATTGGCCAGCGCCCGGGTCTTCAGCCAATGATCGAGCGAGGGCTTGCCGCAGGAGAACCGGGTTACGTCGTGGCCGGGATTCAGCAGTTCGGGGGCGGAGAGCGGCGGCTCCGCCATCAGCGCTTCGCCGCGCCCTTCTCCCACGGCGCCTTGCGACGGAGGGACGCCACCATCTCCGGAACGGGAGTGGCGGGGGCGGAGATAGCCTGGACGAACGCCTCGAAGCCCTCGGGGGTCATGCGCAGCAGCGTGCTTTCCATGAGAACCTCTTCGGCGGCCCGTACCGCCGCCTCCCGCACGAAGTCGGTCCGCGACCGGCCACGCAGGTCGGCGGCACGGTCGATGATGGCGATGTCGCCTTCCGGGAGGCGCATCGAGAGCGGATAGTCTTTGCGTTTGGCCGCGCCGGTCATGGTGGTCCCCTTCGCCATGGCGCGAATGTAAGAGACCGTAGCGCGTTTTGCAATACGAAACGCGCTGCTGCCTGATCTCCCAGGCGCGGTCACTCCGACCCGGCGATGGCTGGCTGATCTCCCTCGCGTTCCCGGCTGGACGGTGACTGTTTTGAATGTGGCGGCGGCTCATGCGGCACGGCCGGTGGCACCCGGCGCACAGGAGCCCGAAACGCCCGGTCCGTAGTGATGAACCGCTCGACGATGATCGGCACCAGCTTCTCGACTGGTGGCGCTTCGGACAGGCCGTCCTGCGCCGCGATGGCGGCGGCGTAGTCGCGGATCAGCGCGTCCAGCGCCGC
>JAGWRJ010000680.1 GCA_028869725.1 Alphaproteobacteria bacterium
CATCTGCTCCACACTGCGCCTGGACTTATTCTGGCCATGGTGGCTGGCGGACTATTGTTCGTGGTCCTGCTGCACCTGGCGCGGGCCGTGGGCTGGCTGCATGGGCGCATCGCTGAAACGCTCCTGATTCGGATCTAACCGGTTGGAGCGGGTGTCCGCCGGGGGGCACACATTGGCCCCGTTCTTGCATAAACTTTTTCATCCCAAACCTGTGTCGCGGGCGTCATCCGGAGCCCAAATTTATCTCCCCAGCGCATCGGGTTAATTCCCGCTTAACGGTTGACGTGGCTCAATGTTTTCGCGACAAAGAACCGTTCCCGGCTTTCGCCGGGACGTCACCAAGGGCTGGGGTCGACGGGTGCTGGGCGCCATGGATCGACTCGTAAACGAACGAGGTCGACGTGGAGCGCCGGAGCACACCCACGTTTCAATCCAGACTGTCACGCTGGCGCAACAGTGCCGTGGCAGTTCTTGTAAACAGTCTTAAATCGGAAGATGCACGGTGGGCTTTGGTATCGACCTCTGTCACCGCGCTCATCGCCGGTACAGTTGCATGGCTCGGCGCCAGTACCCTGCCGCAAACGGCAGCCTATGTTGACCAAGGCCGGCACGCGCACTCACTCATTCCCTATCCTGTTTTCATGCACATGGCGTCGAAGGCAAATGCCAGGAGCATGGCATTCGCAAGTTTCGGGCCGTCATCTGCGATCCTCCCTCGCGCAACCCTGTCCGTACCGGCAACCGATTCGCTCGACAACTCCCTGATTGCCGAGGACTACGACAGCGCCAATCAAGCGCCCGATACCGGCCTCAACACCGTGTCCGCCACCATGACGCAAGGCGACACGCTTGCAAGCACACTCACAGCCGCAGGTGTGTCCGCGCCTGATGCCACAGCTGCGATCGCCGCACTACGAAAGGTGGTTGATCCGCGTGAGCTGAAGGCCGGGCAGACATTTGTGCTTACCTTCGCACAGACACAGCCAACGTCAGGCGCACCTGCCTTCGTGCCGACCAATGCGGCAGCGCACAGCACCCCTGCGAGTCAGAGTAGCTCGAAGCCGGTTAGAAAGTTGCTGTCGGTAAGCTTCTCGCCGTCGATTGATCACGAGATCACCATTGCCCGCGCTGCCAATGACGGATTCTCGGCGGTGGATCACAAGCGCAAGCTTGTGGCGCGATATCGTCGCGCCGGCGGCCGTATCGATTCCAGCCTGTACCTGGCTGCAACACAGGCAGGCATACCTGCGCAGATTGTGGTGCAGATGATCCACATGTTTTCCTATCAGGTTGATTTCCAGCGGGACATTCACCCAGGAGACACATTCCAGGTTCTATACGACAGCTACTACACGCCCGACGGCATCGAAGCAAAGCAAGGCAATATTGCT
This sequence comes from Alphaproteobacteria bacterium, assembly GCA_028869725.1. Lineage (GTDB taxonomy): Bacteria > Pseudomonadota > Alphaproteobacteria > Micropepsales > Micropepsaceae > Rhizomicrobium. The sequence goes on from JAGWRJ010000680.1 coordinate 1,392, forward strand.
TATGCAACGATGAAGCTGGGCGGTACATCCTATACCCTTTTTCGCTACAGCGAGCCTGATGGCGATGTCGATTATCTCGACGGCCACGGACGTAGCGCCAAGAGCTTATTGATGAAGACGCCAGTTGACGGCGCCCGGATCTCATCCGGCTTCGGAATGCGCTTTCATCCCATCCTGGGCTATACCCGCATGCATCAAGGCGTGGATTTTGCCGTACCGGTGGGAACACCGGTCATGGCTGCCGGAGCGGGCGTCATCAAGTTCGAGGGTGTTGAGCGTGGTTACGGCAATTTCCTGATGATCAAGCACAATCAGGAATATACCACGGCCTACGCGCACCTATCCCGGTTCGCGCCAGGCATTCACGTTGGGGTACGTGTCCGACAAGGCCAGATTGTCGCCTATAGCGGCAATACCGGCCTGACCACAGGGCCACACCTGCACTACGAAGTGCGTGTCGATGGCAAGCCAGTTAATCCCGAAACCATCAAGATTGCGGGCGCCATTCAGCTTCACGGAAAAGCTCTGCGCCGCTTCCTCGCGGACAAGACTGCCATTGATCGCAAACTGGCGTCACTGCCGCTGGTCACACGGGTGGCCGAAAACTTCGCTCCGTCTGGCGCAGCGCGCACGGCGAACGATTGAACCTCCTCAGCCGCGCCAGCTACCTGCATGTGCCACATCACGGCGCGGGATAGCAGCCAGAACCTGCAGATTCCTCGGAATCACACAAGGACTAGATGCGCAATGCTCGCACGAACACTTGCCGTCACCGCTGCATACGCGTCGCTGGCAGCAATGCGTCAATGAAGAGCCATCGTAGGCAGATCGGCGCCTAGGACATCGTCGGTGACCGAGAAGCTCTGACCATCAATGGTCAATCCAAGCTGATTCGCGCTGACCTCGATATGTGCTCCATCGGAAATTTTTCCTTCAAGCAGCAATTGTGCCAGCGGATCCTGCAGTCGACGCTGAATCACGCGCTTGAGAGGGCGCGCACCATACACAGGATCATAGCCGGCCTCAGCCAGCCATGCATGGGCCTTGTCGTCGAGATGGATCTCGATCTTACGATCAGCCAGGAGACGCTGTAGCCGTCCGATCTGAATGTCGACGATCTTATCCATATTAGAACGCGACAGCCGATTGAAGAGAACGATTTCGTCAAGACGATTGAGGAATTCTGGCCGGAAATGTGCGCGTACGGCTTCCATCACCTGCGCGCGTTCCTTTGCACTCGCATGGCCTTCGCCCACTGACAGGAACTCCGTACCTAGGTTGGATGTAAGGATAATGACCGTGTTGCGAAAGTCTACGGTCCTGCCCTGCCCGTCAGTCAGACGACCGTCATCAAGGACCTGCAGCAATACATTGAACACATCGTGATGTGCCTTCTCGACCTCGTCGAACAAGATCACCTGATAGGGGCGACGTCGCACCGCTTCTGTAAGTGCACCACCTTCCTCGTAGCCCACATAGCCCGGTGGCGCTCCAATCAGACGGGCAACAGAGTGCTTCTCCATGAACTCACTCATGTCGATTCGAACCATCGCGCTGTCATCGTCAAACAGGAACGTCGCCAGCGCTTTGGTCAGTTCGGTCTTGCCTACGCCAGTAGGCCCCAAAAACAGGAACGATCCGATAGGTCGATTGGGATCCTGAAGTCCGGCACGGGCACGACGCACTGCGTTTGCAACAGCACGCACGGCATGGCTCTGCCCCACTACACGGGCTTCCAGCGCCGCTTCCATGTGCAGGAGCTTCTCGCGCTCGCCTTCCAGCATCTTATCAACGGGTATACCAGTCCAGCGTGAGACGACCTGCGCAATGTGCTCCGGCGTCACCGCCTCATTGACCAGCGCCTCACTTTCGCGCGCCTCAATCTGGGACAGCTGCTTCTCCAATCCCGGTATCACGCCATAGGCAATCTCGCCAGCACGCGCCAGGTCCCCACGCCGCTGTGCAATGTCGAGTTCACTTCGTGCCGCGTCGAGACGCTCCTTGATTGACTGAACGTCGGCTACGGACTTTTTCTCTTCCTGCCATTTGGCGGTCAGAGCTGCGCTGCTTTCCTCAAGTTCCGCAAGCTCCTCTTCCAGATGTGATAGGCGATCCTTCGAAGCACTGTCAGTTTCCTTGCGCAATGCCTCGCGCTCAATCTTCAGCTGTATGATGCGTCGGTCGAGCTCATCAAGCTCTTCAGGCTTGGAGTCGACCTGCATGCGCAACCGGCTCGAGGCTTCGTCCATAAGATCGATGGCCTTATCTGGCAAAAATCGGTCTGTGATGTAACGATTGGAAAGTTGGGCAGCTGCGACGATCGCCGAATCAGTTATCCGTACACCATGGTGGACTTCGTACTTCTCCTTAAGGCCACGCAGGATTGATACGGTATCTTCGACTGTAGGTTCGCTGACGAAAACCGGCTGGAAGCGCCGGGCCAGCGCTGCATCCTTTTCAATGTGTTTGCGATACTCGTCGAGTGTGGTGGCTCCCACACAATGGAGTTCTCCTCGTGCCAGCGCGGGTTTGAGAAGATTGGACGCATCCATCGCCCCTTCCGCCTTGCCGGCTCCGACAAGCGTATGAAGTTCGTCAATAAAGAGTATGACCTTGCCCTGAGCGGCGGTAATCTCACTCAATATTGCTTTCAGCCGCTCTTCGAATTCCCCGCGATACTTTGCACCGGCGATCAGCGCCCCCATGTCGAGCGCCATAAGCCTCTTCTCACGCAAACTTTCTGGTACATCGCCATTGATGATACGCAGCGCCAGCCCCTCGGCGATCGCCGTTTTGCCGACCCCGGGCTCACCAATGAGCACGGGATTATTCTTGGTGCGGCGCGACAGAACCTGAATAGTGCGCCGAATTTCTTCATCGCGGCCGATCACCGGATCCAGTCTACCCGAGCGGGCCGCGTCCGTGAGATCACGGGCATACTTTTTGAGCGCGTCGTAGGTATTTTCCGCAGTCGCCGAATCTGCCTGACGTCCCTGGCGCAAATCCTTTATCGCCGTATTGAGCGCACCAGGAGTAGCCCCGGCATCCTTGAGGATTCGTGCGGCGTCGCTGCCTTGGGCCATCGACAGGGCCAGCAGGAGCATTTCCGCTGTGACAAAGGAATCGCCCGCCTTCTTCGCCGCTTCCTGTGCGGCATCAAACAGCCGCGCACTTTCCGGAGCCAGATAGATCTGCCCAGAACCGCCCTCGATGCGGGGCAGCTTGGCGAGCGCCGTCTCGCAGTCACGTAGCGCCTGTTCCGGTCTGCCACCTCCGGCTCGAATGAGGCGGGCCGCCAATCCCTCCTCGTCGTCGAGCAGGACTTTGAGCAGATGCTCTGGCTTGAATTGCTGGTGATTTGAGCGCAGCGCCAGATCCTGGGCTGCCTGGATGAAACCCCGCGCCCGCTCAGTGAATTTTTCAATATCCATGTCGTGCCTCTAGCCCTTCCTTCCGGCCCCATGCTCGGCAGCCGGAACGAGTCCGTTCAACGAATAGCGCCACGGCCTCTCACCTCGAGCGCCGTGTCCTCATTCTATGTGGGGCATCTTTTCCGGCTGACAAGAGCCTGCCAGTGCCGGGACGGACGGTCGTTGCGCCAGCGCAAACGGCACGGTCCGGAGCCTCCGGGGCCGTCACACTGGCACAATGGCCAAAAGAGGTGGCGGCCTATTCGGCCGCGGCAGCCTCGCCCTCTTCCTCGCCGTCCTCTTCGACCAGCGAAAACGAAGGTGCTGAGCCTGTGGCCTGACCATATTCGGCGCCATTGCCGTTGGCCTTGCCATTTGCGCTCTGCTGGGCCGCCTGCTGTGCCTGCGCGGCACTCATGATCCGAAAATAATGTTCGGCATGC
>JAGWRJ010000681.1 GCA_028869725.1 Alphaproteobacteria bacterium
ATCTGGAATTCGCTGGCGCCGCGGCCGCGGAGCAGCAGGCGCGCACCGAACTTATTCTTTATTCCAGCTTTGCGCTGGCGCTAATCGTGCTGGTTCTGTTCATGTGCTTCCGCTGGCCAACCAGCGCCTGGCTGGTCATGGCAAACCTGCCCTTCAGCTTGATTGGCGGCATTCTGGCCATTGGAGCGACCGGCGTCGGGCTTTCGCTGGGTGCTTTGGTGGGCCTGGTGACAGTGTTTGGGGTCAGCGCCCGCAACGCTATTCTGCTTCTGGCGCACTATGAACAACTGGTCGTTCATGAAGACCGGCCATGGAACCTGGCGACTATTGTGCTGGGCGCGCAGGAGCGCCTTATTCCAATATTAATGACGGCCGCCGTCACTGCCTTGGGATTGCTGCCCATGGCTCTGGAAATGGCCAGGCCAGGACAAGAAATCACTGGCCCCATGGCAGTCACGGTATTGGGTGGGCTCGCGACCTCAACGCTTTTGAATCTAATCTTGCTTCCAGCCATGGCCTGGCGGTTCGGCAAGCCAAAGCCGAGCGCCCTGCCATGAATCCCAGGGCCTGGTGGATCGGCGCTGCAATAGGACTGGTGGGTTGCAGCCAAACACCCCTGCCAACGCTATCCTCCAGCGACGTGCCTGCTGCGTTTGAGCAGCCGGTTGCACCCAACGCGCCTATCTGGCCGGCCGGCGGCTGGTGGCAAGGCTACGGCGATGCGCAGCTCAGCAAGCTTGTCGGGGAGGCCCAGGCAAACAATCTCGATTTGGCGCAGGCCGAAGCACGTCTGCGCCAAGCGGACGCCCGGGCGCGACAGGCGGGTGCAGCGCTGCTGCCGACGATTGGGCTGGGCGGAAACATCGATACCTTCTATGGCCAAGCAAATGGCACACCCGCTCATGAAACCGACTATGGCGCTGGGCTTGGCGCAAGCTATGAGTTGGATTTTTGGGGCAAAAATCGCGCCTTGGCTGACGCGGCCGATGCTGCGCGTACCGCCAGCGCCGCCGACAGGCAGACAGTTGCTCTCACCATCACGGCTGGTGTTACCAATACGTATTTCCAGCTTCTGTCGTTACGCGAACGGATCGCGGTCGCCCAGGCTAGCCTTCAATCCTCGCAAGTCACCTTGAATCTCGTGGAACGCCGGGTCCGTGCCGGATCTGCGGCAGCGGCGGACGCAACCCAGGAACGCGCCAACATGGCGGCGCAACGGGCGATTTTGCCTACGCTGCAACAACAAGAGCTGGAAACTCGCGATGCACTCGCGATTCTGCTGGGCCGTCCGCCGGAAGGATTTGTGGTTGCGGGGGCCAATCTCAATGGCATTTCGGCGCCCTCCATTGCGCCTGGTCTGCCCTCGGCACTCCTGGGCCGCCGCCCCGATATCGCGACCGCCGAAGCCAATTTGGCTGCCGCACATGCCAATCTGGTGGCAGCGCGGGCGGCCTTCCTCCCGGACATCACGCTCAACGCCAATGCCGGCTTGCAATACCCCGCATTGGCCGCCGCCGTTCAGACCTTGCCTGGCGTGGGATTCGGCGCCGGGGCTGCGGCTTCCCTGGTGCAGATCATCTTCGATGGCGGCCGACGAACAGCTGTCACCGATGAAGCAAAAGCGCACGAAGAAGAATTGCTCGCAGCCTATCGCGCCGCAGTAGTAAACGCCTTTTCAGATGTCGAAAATGCACTGGGCAATCTCAATCATCTCACCGCACAGCAAGAGGCGCTGCAAGACCAGGTGATGCAAGCGGAAATGGTACTTTCCGCGGCGCGACGCAAGTATGACAGCGGAAATTCGGACTTTTTGGTTGTCACCACTGCTGAGCGAAGCCTGTATGCCGCCCGCGATCAGCTCTCCGATGTGCGCCGCGCGCAGCTATCGGCGTCGGTCGCGCTCTATAAAGCGCTGGGAGGCGGGTATACAAGCGGCGACAAGGCCCTCGAGCACTGATGGGATTTTAGAGTCATCCCCGTTTGGCCTTAATGGTCACTCCGTGCATCCTGATTATTACAGCGTATGCAGATATGCTTTTTAGGCCCTGGCGCACCTAACCATCGAGGTGCGAGAAATCTAGACCGGCCTCCACCACCCGTAATTAGCCCCCAGGTGGAACGTCCGGCCTAAGACGCCTGACCTGCCGGTATTCGTGCCAGATCAATACGATGACAAAGAGATCGAAACCGGTGAGGACGATGAGTCCGGTTCCTCCGCTTTGGCTATAGCGGTAGAGCTGATACACGATAAAGAGTACCATCATGACCAGAGAGGCCGGATAGGCCCAGAGCCGGTTGCGAAGTAGTTCTGCCATCAGGAATAGCTTCACGACCCCATGACTTAAGAGATAGAATGCATAAAAATGTTCGGTCTGGACCGAGAAACCATGCGCCCAAGATAACAGGTGGGTTGCGACGAAGTCCCGCGGGTCTTCGACCAGTTCTTCCTGCGTAAGCCAGTTGACGAGATCGACAATCGTGCGCGTGCTGACCAGCGCCAGCGCGATGCCGCC
>JAGWRJ010000682.1 GCA_028869725.1 Alphaproteobacteria bacterium
AGCGCATCCGCGGCTATCTTGCACCGGCGCTGACCCACACCGAGCGTACGCTCGATCTCATCGCGGAATATGACTTCTGGTACAGTTGCGACCTGTTTCAGGATGATCAGCCCCAGCCGCTCAAGACGCGGAGCGGAAAACTGGTATCGATGCCCTACTCGCTTGAGGTCAATGACGTCATTACCTACGGCGCACTCGCCATGAGCCCTGAGCGCTATACAGACATTCTCAAGCGTCACTTCGATCAGCTTCTCAGTGAGGGTGAAGAGTCCGGCACGGTCATGTGCATTCCGCTGCATGCCTATCTCGTCACCCAGCCGCATCGCCTCAGGCCCTTCGAGGAAGTCCTGAAGCATGTCGCGGCCCACACAAGCGATGTGTGGGTAACGACGGCGCGGGAAATCGCGGAATTCTATCGCGAGACGATGTGGGACCAGGCAACGGCCGATATAGAAAGACGCGGCCTCAACACCGGTGGAACGGGTTTTGCTCCCGTTACGAAGAGCAGGTCATGACACTTCCAGAAGACTATTTGGTATACCCTCATCGCAAATATGGCTACGAGCACAGTCGCTATGACTGGCGCATCGCTGCGGCCAGCCCGCGCCTAAAATGGCCCGATGGCCGTACCGTGGCGCTCATGGTGGTCATGCCGCTGGAGTTCTTCCCGCTTAATCCCAGCGGCAAGCCCTTCAAGCATCCGGGGGCCATGGTGACGCCCTATCCGGATCTGCGGCATTACACCTCGCGTGACTACGGCAATCGGGTGGGCGCATTTCGGATACTTCGCTGTCTTGCCGAGGCGGGAATCAAGGCGACCGTTCCGGTCAATGCGGTGCTGCTGACGCGCATCCGTCCGCTCATCGATGCGATACGCGCTGATGGTCATGAGATCGCAGCTCATGGCTGGGATACCGATGCAATCCACTGGTCCGGCCTTGATGAGGCCAAGGAGCGCGCGTACATCGCCCGCACCCGCGCGGCCTTCGACGAGGCCGGATTGAAGCCAAGATGCTGGCTGAGCCCTGCACGCCAGCAATCCTTCGTGACCCTCGATCTCATCCATGAAGCCGGATTTGACGTCTGCCTCGACTGGGAAGCCGACAAAATTCCGCTCAGGATGGCGACCGGCCATGGAGCCCTCTGGTCGGTGCCGCTGATGAACGAACTGGACGACCGCACACTCCTCATCGCCCGCACGCAGAGCGAAGAGGAATGGGCGCGGCAGATTGTGGAAGCGGTTGATTATACCGCCAGTGTGGCACCCGAGGAGGGGGGCGGCGTCGTCAGCTTTACGCTGACCCCCTACATCGCGGGGCAACCCTTCCGGGTCGCGCCGATGCGCGCATTATTGCAGGCGCTCGGACAGGACAGGAGAGTATGGACCGCAACCGCGTCGGCGATCGCCGACGCGGCGGCAGGCAAAGGCTAGCGTGCCTTCAGCCAGGCCATGACCTCGGCGGCGGTGATCACGTCAGCATATTTGAGCTGCATGTCCGTCAGATTGGCGTAGTGGTAGCTTTCGTGCTTATCGGCGACGCATTCTTCAGCGACGATGGTGCGGTAGCCATGGGCCAGGCTGTCGACGACCGTTGCACGGACGCAGCCGGAGGTGGAACCGCCGGTTACCAGCACGGTGTCGACCTTGTGCCAGACAAGATAGCTTGCGAGCTGTGTCTCGAAGAACGCTGACGGCATGCGCTTGGTGAAGATGAGATCGACAGTCTCGTCCATCTCCACGCGGGGGTCGAATTTGTGCCGCTCCGAATCATATTTGATGTTCTGCAGGCTGTCGGGCGTGTTGGTACGCGTTCCCCACACTCCGGCATCTCCCGCATCCGGCTTGTAGGCGACATGGGTCCAGATGACGGGCATGGACCTGGCACGGGCGAGGGCGGAAATCTCATTGATGAGTGCAAGCTGGTCGGGATGGGTGACGTAGGAGGTCTTGGGAAAGAGGTCAGGGCGGGTATAGGCCTGCTGCAGATCGAGGTTGACGACGGCGAGTTTCGAGCCGAAGCCAAATTTTGCCCGCGCCGGATTCGCCTTGACGGCGTCGTAGAGCTGGCGGGCAGTCTTGTTCTCGCAAACCATCGTGGGTTCGAAACGCAGAGTTTCGGGCATCTGGGGCGCCTCTCGCTTAATGATCTAAACTTATACCATTTAAGCG
>JAGWRJ010000683.1 GCA_028869725.1 Alphaproteobacteria bacterium
GCAACGTGCTCACCCAGTTGACCGATGCAAATGGCAATCCGGTCAACGTGTACACGACCTCATCCGGACCCTGCCAGACCTTGTCCGCAGGCCCAACGGATGATTACGTCGACGTCGCCTTCGACACGCAGTATCAGTATATCGCAGAGCATAATATCTTCTCGTTCGAGGCGACCTGGATCCATGAGGACCGGACGCTCAACAGCACAATCAACGCGTCTAACATCGCCAACGGTACGAACTTCAAGGCGACAAGCGCGAATCTCGACACCGCGCGGGCGAGCTTCTCATACTTCTACAACCGGACCATCGGCGGCAGTATCGATCTGTTCGATACGTTCGGTGGCCGCGAGCCGCTGGTGTTCAGTTCACGAAATGGAAAGCCGGACAGCGACGGTATCACCCTGGAAGCCGACTACCTGCCATGGCTTAACACCAAGCTCGGTTTGGCCTACACCATCTACGGAAAGTTCGACGGTGCGACCCACAATTTTGACGGTCTCGGCACCAACGCGTCGGATAACAATACGCTTTATGCCTATCTGTGGCTGGCGTTCTGAGTGGAGAACCTGACTATGAAGAGAATCACAGTTGCTCTGCTTGCAGGCGCCGCCGTACTGGGCACCCAGGCCAATGCCGCCCCCAAGGTGCCACGCGAACCGCGGACCGTTGTTCAGGTGTGCAGTCAGTGTCATGGCGACCGGGGGCTTTCTACATCACCCCTGTTTCCCAACCTCGCGGCGCAGAACAAGCAATATCTCGTTACCCAGCTGAAGGACTTTCGCGACCACAAGCGTGGGGACCCGCATGCGCAGGCCTATATGTGGGGCATGGCCGGGCGGCTAACGGATAGCGTGATTGAGCGCGTAGCGACTTACTTTTCGGCGCTTCCTGCTCCTCCCGGTGACAAGACCCAGAATGCTGCGGAACTCGCAGCTGGCAAAGAGATCTTCGAGAAGGGGATCGCGTCTGAACAAGTGCCAGCATGCGCGGCTTGTCACGGTGCGACAGGCGCGGGTAGTGCCACGATTCCGCGGCTCGCTGGTCAGCATCGCGAATATCTCGCTACCCAGCTGCTCGCATTCCGTGACAACGAGCGGCGGAATAACATCATGCATGCGAATGTCGTGCACATTACCGATCAGCAGATCCGCGACATCTCTGCGTACCTTGCCTCGTTGTGAGGTGTGCAGGCAGGCATAGGAGCTGAGATGAGAGGCAGGAAGGCGCGCTTACTCTCCGTGGTCCGGAAGGAGCACTTCGCGCTGTCCCTTGTGGTTGGGCTTTGAGATCACGCCTTCCTCCTCCATCCGCTCTATCAGGCGTGCCGCGCGATTATATCCAATTGTAAGCCGCCGCTGGATATAGGACGTGGACACCTTGCGGTCGCGTGCAACGATGGCAAGCGCCTTGTCGTATAGATCGTCTCCGGAGTCGCCGTTGCCTCCACCAAAGACGCCATACGGATCGTCACCGCCATCCCCCTCAGGTTCTTCGGTTACGGCATCAAGATAATTCGGAGTGCCCTGCGACTTGAGAAAGCGTACTACGTCTTCAACCTCGTGGTCAGATACGAACGGGCCATGCACGCGTCGGATCCGTCCTCCGGCCATCATGTAGAGCATATCGCCCTGACCAAGCAGCTGCTCGGCGCCCTGTTCACCGAGAATCGTACGACTGTCGATCTTGCTTGTTACCTGGAACGAAATGCGGGTTGGGAAGTTGGCTTTGATCGTACCTGTAATGACGTCGACCGAGGGCCGCTGCGTGGCTGCAATGAGGTGCAGGCCGGCCGCGCGCGCCATCTGCGCCAGCCGCTGTACGGCGCCTTCGATTTCTTTGCCGCTGACCATCATGAGGTCCGCCATCTCGTCGACGACGATGACGATGTAGGGCATCGGCTCGAGTTCCAGAACTTCGTCCTCATAGATCGGCTTACCGGTTTCTCGATCGAATCCGGTCTGCACCGTCCGCTTCAACACCTCGCCCTTGTCCTTGGCTTTGCGCACGCGATCGTTGAAGGCCTCGATACCGCGCACGCCCAGTTTGGACATTTTACGATAGCGCTCTTCCATTTCGCGGACCGCCCATTTGAGGGCGACCACAGCTTTCTTGGGATCTGTGACGACGGGAGACAGCAGATGCGGAATGCCTTCGTATACCGACAATTCCAGCATCTTCGGGTCGATCATGATAAGACGGCACAGATCCGGGGGCATCCGGTATAGCAGCGACAGAATCATCGTATTGATGGCAACCGACTTGCCTGACCCCGTAGTGCCTGCAATCAGGAGGTGAGGCATCTTGGCAAGATCTGCCATGACCGGCTCACCACCGATGGTTTTGCCAAGCGCGAGAACAAGTGGAGCGCGGGCCTTTTCGTATTCCCCCGTCGACAGAAGTTCACGCAGGAAGACGGTCTCACGATCCTGATTTGGCAGCTCGATGCCAATCACATTGCGCCCAGGTATGCCGGCGATGCGGGCGGCCACCGCGCTCATCGAGCGTGCAACATCGTCGGCAAGACTGATCACGCGCGACGACTTTACGCCTGCTGCGGGTTCGAATTCATAGAGGGTAACGACAGGGCCTGGACGGACGGCAACGATCCGTCCGCGGACGCCGAAGTCACCCAATACAGCCTCAAGCATCCGTGCATTTTCTTCGAGGGCCTCGTCAGAGAGTGTGCGGTGATCCGCCTGCTGCACTGGTTCGGCGAGAAGGCCCAGCGCTGGAAGCTCGTATTCGCCGGCCGACAATGCGAGTGCCGGTTGGCGGGCCGGCTTTTGCCGTTCGCGTCTGGCTGCTTCGCGTTTGATTCGGGTTTCGCGTCGTTCGGCAAGTTTGCTGGCTGCAATCGGTTCCGGACGAACATCAAGACCGATATCCGAGGCGTCCTCGTCTTCGTCCTCCTCGTCTTCCTCCTCGTCCGGCCACTCATCGGTCTCATCGTCGGGTGTCCCGCCGGTGTCGGTGCCGTGGCCAAGCCATGGCAGTTTGAGTGCGGGCAGTCGTGCGGGACTAAGACGCGTCACCAGCCAGAACACGCCGACTGCAAGGTTTGATGCGCCGCGCAGGAGCGGCACCAGCCTGAGACCGGTGGCGACGAAGCTCAAGGGCAGGCCTACGAGCAGAAGCAGCAGTGGGAGCGCGATGGCGAGCCAGTTCTGGTGGTAAACTGCACCTACGTGACTGGCGAGACCTGCGGCTGCGATCCCGATCAGGCCGCCAGCTCCGGCGGGCAGTGCCTGAGGGGCCGGTAGCACCC
>JAGWRJ010000684.1 GCA_028869725.1 Alphaproteobacteria bacterium
CTGCCACGCGTTCGGCCAAATAGGAGCCCAGTTCGCCCGAGTAGCGGCCCACACCCGTTAATTCGGGCGCGTAATTCATGGAATAGAGAAATATTCGCGACAGGGCTGCTGCCGCACGCACAGACCTGGCTGCCGCTGTTTCGCCGTCCCGATCCTTTGCGAACTCAGCAGCCGATCCCACGGTCACACCGCCACAGCGGCGGCCGCGGCCGCGTTGTCCAAGTGCCGGCGATAGCTTGAGCCTAGCCGCTCAAAGTCAATCCTGGGGAGGCAGCAAAGCCCGAGGAGGTGGTCCACGAACGTGAGCTTGCGCGGTGTGCCGTCGGGCTTGCTCAGATCCTGCACGATGGCGTCGTCGAAACCGATGATCTGCGCGAGCCAGTCGGCTAGTTCGCGAATGGTCATGTCCTTGCCGGAACGGACATTAATATGGTTCTCGTCAGAGTAGACCTTCATCAGATGCACGAGCGTATCGGCGCAATCATCGCAATGCAGAAATTCGCGCCGCGGCGCACTCGTTCCCCGCATGACCACGTCAGGGCCGTTCGCCACTTTGGCATCGTGAACCTTGCGCATAAGCGCCGGGATGACTTGGCTGCTATTCAGATCGAAATTGTCGCCCTGCCCGTAGCGGTTGGTCGGCATCGCAGATATGAAATCCATGCCACACTGGTGCCGATATGCTTGGCACATGTTGACGCCTGAGGTCTTAGCAATGGCATACCACTCGTTGGTCACTTCGAGTGGGCTGGTGAGCAGCGCGTCTTCGGTGATCGGTTGAGGCGCAAGCTTTGGATAAATGCAACTGGGGTCCATAAACAGCAGCTTTCCGACGCCGACACGGAAGCTAGATTCGATCACATTAGCTTCAATGATCAGATTATAGTAGAGAAAATCCGTAGGATAGGTGTCATTGGCGAAGATGTCCCCCACGTTGGAGGCAGCGATGAACACCACATCCGACTTGTGCCGGGAAACCCAGTCGCGCGCATTCGCCTGGTCGCGAAGGTCCAACTCCGAAGACATCGCTGCGAGAACCTCGTAATTTTCCCGCTCAAGACGGTGTAGCAGCGCCGCGCCGACCATGCCGCGATGGCCCGCCAACCACACCCGCCTACCCACCAGATCGAGAGCTCTTTCAATCAGCACGATGCGGCTCCTCGCGCGCTGCCAACTTGAGATCCTCACGCGTCGCCCCGTCGCAAAGGTCCGTACCGCTATGGTTTTCCAGTAGCCAGCACGTAATCTTCTGGCTTGTACTGCTGCAGCATCAGCAACATGCAGCGGACATACCCCCAATCGAGCTTGGCGCTAAGATTTCCCAGATAAAGTTTTTGCTGATGGCCGAGGGAAATGGCCGCAACAGCACGCGTAATCTTACGCGTGACGACGGGTTCCCCTCGTAGAGGGCTTTCGTGGCTGAACAGGATGCCGTTAGACGCATACACACCTTAGGCTTCACGACAATTCACCACACTCCAGTAGGCGTAGAGCTTTGCGGCAGTATAGGTCGACCGCGGATAAAAGTGGCGTATTCTCGCTTTGGGGGACTTGCTGGACAAAGCCTTACAATTCCAACGTCGAGGCTTGGTAAAAGCGCGTATTCTTCTCAAGTCCGAGATGCGCATGGCCTCAAACAGGCGCAACGTACCGAGCGCGTTGGAATTGGACGTGTATTCTGCAGTCTCGAAGCTAACCTGCACGTGGCTCTGAGCGGCAAGGTTATAGATCACGTCGAGTTGGGTCTGCTGCACGATACGGATCAGGTTGGTAGCGTCGGTCATGTCCCCGCAGTGGAGAACGAATCGCGGCTCGTTCTCATAGCGATCCTGGTAGATGTGCTCGCTTCGACTGGTATTGAACGAGGACAACCGGCGCTTGACGCCGTGGACCTCATAGTCCTTTTCCAGTAGAATATACGCCAGATAAGCACCATCTTGGCTCATTATGCCGCTGATGAGTGCCACTTCCTTCAACATTACTACCCTTTAAGATTGACCTTGCAGAAGCCGTGCGTTTGCCCAGTACCATCGGCTCGAAAACTTCCCCGGGTTGAAGTTCTGAACCGTCATCGACAACAGCCGCTCGACGCCGCGCAGCAACGCTGAACTGTAATGTGCCCCCTCTTTATGGTCAACGCCGTACGATACGACCGCTGTGGGCTAGGTGTGGAGCCTCAACAGGTTGTTCCCGGATAAGCCGAGTCGGCTGATGGGTGGCCTGGATCCGATACTGCCATGAGGGCGGTGCCAATTATAGCGATGCATCCAGTAAGGCAGCTCGTGGGCGCGCTGGTCTGAGGTATCGTAGGCGCGGGCATAGGCCCACTCGCGCAAGGAGGTTTGGATGAACCGTTCGGCCTTGCCGTTGGTTTTTGGGGTGTAGGGCTTGGTGCGGACGTGGCTGAGGCCCATCCGTTTGCAGGCTTTCGCGAACGCTTTGGACCGGTAGCACGAGCCATTGTCGGTCATGACGCGTTCGACTTTCACGCCAAGGCTTGCGTAATAGGCAAC